>JALSPE010000001.1 GCA_026986085.1 Campylobacteraceae bacterium
TTTTGAGTGTTGAACCATTCTTAAAGGTAGAGTCTCCATTCCTTGAATATTAAGCCAAGAGTTAAATGGGCTAGGAGCTCCTCCTAAATCTCTTAGCAAAGCCAATCTTACCCTCAATGTAAATATAGGCATATTCAATTTTGAATAAACCAATCCATGATAGCTCATATCTGGCTCATTAAAGTGCTCATATCTTGGGTTATTTATAATTTTACTTTTAGCACTTTTTGATTCAACTATAATACCTCCAATTGCACTACCTTGCCCATTTATATATTTACTTACACTATGGACTACAATATCTGCTCCAAGAGTTAAAGGCTTACAAAGAATAGGAGTTGCAACTGTATTATCTACACACAAAAGTATATTATATTTATTTGCAATCTCAACAATTTTTTCAATATCTGCAACTTCTATTGCAGGATTTGGAATAGTCTCAAAAAATATCACTTTTGTTTTATCATCTATTAAAGACTCTAACTCTTCAAGATTAAAAATATCAAAAAACCTAGCTTCAATACCAAATCTTTTAATTGTATGAGCCCCCATTGTCAAAGTGCCACCATAAGCTTGTTTTGCAATAATTACATTATCTCCAGCCTCTGCAACATTTGCAAAGGTATAAAATATAGCTGCTGTTCCACTTGCCGTTGCTACTGCACCCTCCCCTCTTTCTAAAGCTGCTAATCTTTTTTCAAAAATTTCAGTAGTTGGGTTTGTAAGTCTAGTATATATATTACCAAGTTCCTTTAGTGCAAACAAATTTGCAGCGTGTTCGCTATCTCTAAACTCATATGCAGTTGTTTGAAAAATAGGCACACTCATAGAGCCATCTACTCCTTTTTCATAGCCAAATTGAACTGCTAAAGTTTTATCATCCATAAAGTATCCTTTAAATTTTCTATATCTATTATACCCAAAAGAGAGAAATTTTAGACTAAAAATTCACAAATTTATTATATACTAACTCTAAAATCTGAGTTCGATGGAGTAGCAATGAAAAAGTTAATTTTATTAATTTCGGTAATTTTAATAACTCAAAGTTTTGGATACCAGTTAAAGAGTGGCGACTATAGAATAAAATATAGCTATATAGATAGTGCTGTCTCCCCAACTGTCGGGATTCATAGATATATAGCCTATTTTAAAAACAGAGATATAAAAGATATTATAGATTTAAATAGGGGTATTAAAGTAACAGTCAATAGTGCAAAAGGTATCGATATTTTATTAAAAGTATTAAGAGGTAACAGTAGTGGATTGGTAATACAATATAAAAATAGAATACCATATAAAATAAGCCCTAAAAATGAAAGTTATAATACTATCTATATAGAGAATATAAAAAGAGGATATCTATCTTCTCCTCATAGCGAGAGGATAGCAGATTTAAAAGAAAATTACAAAAAGTGGCTAAAGCATAAATTTAAAAACTATACTCTACGCATTCAAGATAGTAGATACTCAAATATATATAAAGAGGGTGTAGAGATTAGCGTAAAAAGAGGTAGAGTTACCAAAGTATTAGATATAAGAAGCTATAAAGAGGTATCCCGTAGCAATTTAGATATTTTAACTATAAAAAAATTATTTGGTATAGCAAAATGGGGTATTGATAGTGCTAATATCAGTTACGATTTAAAGTATGGATACCCAACATATATTAAGTTAAAAAGTGGCTTAACTATATCTGCTTCTGTCTATAACCAATAGTTAAGAGTGCCAACAGAAGTAAACCAATAGATAGTAAACTAATTGAAGCACCAACCCTTTTAGCACCTAAGCCATAACCAGGGTCATTAGGGTAGATATTAAAAATTGCATAATTTCTTGAGTTAAAGCTATAAGTAGATAGTGGGGTCATACCTCCAATTTTAAACCAACCATTAGCTCTACCACCCCATCCCCAGTTAAAGTGATACATATAACCATTTCCATCTCTTCTGTAGCCATCGCACACAAATACATGAACAATATTGCCCCTACCCTGATACAATACGGGACTTCCACTATTTAAGCTAGATATTAACCTATTATCCCAATCTGAGTCTGAACTCTTTTGTATCATTCCTGATGTTCTATATCTAAAGTTACTTCTTAATGCACTATCTGCATAAGAGAGATATGTTCCAGATGCATTTGGTCCATAATCCATATTTGTAGCCACTCCAACATGATAGAGAAGTTTGGCTCTATTAGAGCTACTAAAGCTATATGAATTATTTGCAAAATTTACAGATTGTCTTCCATATTCTGGGTGAGATGCAGGTATATAAGAGTTGCTGCCAACTCCCCTAGGTGGCCATGCAAAGTAGTTCATAATTTGCCCCATTGCCGTTGCAACACAACCTGTTGGAACATGCCCATTACCCTCTATAGAGCGTCTATCAGCTGGACAATATTCGTTATATCCACTACCTTGCCCCCAAGATGTTCTTAAAAGTGGTCCAACGCTTTTAGTAGTAGCCGTAGCATAAGCTGGTTCTATATTAGCCAACTTCATACGCTTTTGCATGGTAAAATATTGTCTGCTTACTACAGCCTCTTTTGCTCTTTTAAGCTCTTTTGCTACACTCTCTAGCCACCACTTAAATTGTGGAGGAATGGTAGCTTCATCAATTGAGCCACTTTTAGAGTATGCTAAAACAGCAGAGTTGATATCATCATCTGCAACAATAACCCAACCTCCACCATTTAAATTGAATATATAATATGGTTTTTTGTTAATATCTGTAACTCGTTGTCTAATGCCTAAAAAATATGCTCTCTCTGGCTTTATTGTTGCACCCTTTTTACCAACTCTACTCATCCACTTTTTTGCAATATCAGAAGCTCTATTATAATCGATCTTTTTACTCAAAAGAGTAGTAGAATAAAATAGTATTAACACAAATAGTATATATCTTTTCAAAACAAACCTCCACATTAGTTACATATCAGATATTATAGCTATAGAGGTTTATTAATAAATTAATTGATAAAAAAACTAATTATATATTATTATGACAATTATATACCCATTTTATCATAATATATTTAATAACTTATTTTTTATAAGTAAAAAAGAAATATAGTTAATATATTAAATTCTATATCGAAATATTTATCTTTAATAAAAATATAATTTAGAATATATATTTTAGATTAATTAAATATTTGAAATATTTTATATAAAAATTAGACAATTTTAAAATTAAAAAAAGATATTTTCTATATACATAGAGTTTCAAATGGTAACACAATACTATTCCAAATTGCTTAAGTAGTTACCAATCCTCTTAAATATCCAAAAATCAGGTTTAAAAAATGAGCCATCTACAAAACCCAAATGTCCTCCATGCTCTTTTATATCAAGAGTTACAAAAGTGCTAACCTCATCAATTTTAGGTATTACTCCAGCTCCTGTAAATGGGTCATCTTTAGCATGAATAATTAAAGTTGGTTTTACAATATCTTTTAAATCCCCTTTTGAGCTACAAAGCTGATAATACTCTTTTGCATCTTTAAAGCCATGAATAGGTGCAGTGTATCTATTATCAAACTCCCAAAAGCTACTAATTGCATCTATCTCTTTAGAGTCTAAACCAATTAACCCTTTTAAGTCAAACTTTTTACACTTATATTTTAACTGCCTCTTTAATGGTTTTAGTAAATGTTGTTGATAAAGTCTAGAGAAGCCCTGCTCTATTTTGTTAGCACACAAAGTTAAATCCATTGGTGCACTCACAGCTACAGCTCCACTCAAAAGCTCCCTACTATCACTATGCGACATAAATTTCAAAAGCACATTACCACCAATCGAAAAGCCAACTCCAAAAAGCTTACTTCTATATTTATCTTTTAAATAGCTAATAAACTCTTTAACATCACCAATCTCCCCACTATGATATGACCTAGCTAATAAATTTGGCTCTTTATAACAGCCTCTAAAGTGCATTAGCACAACACTAAAACCCATACTCCCAAGCTCTCGCATAGCTCTTTTTATATATGGCGACTCAACCGAACCAGCCAAACCGTGCAAAAGCACAACAATAGGCTTATGGCTACCCTCTTCTAAAACTCTCTCATACCATAAACAATCAACAAAATCTCCATCACTAAGAGTAAACCTCTCATGATCTAAAGGAGTATCTTCAACCCTGTAAAATGTAGCAAAAAGTGTCTGTATATGAGCATTTAAAAAAATATATTTTATCAATTAAATTCACTTCTCATATTAAAATACCAACAAAATGTAAACATTAAAGCAGGTCTTTTAGGCTTAGATTCATCAAACATAAACTCTTTAGCCTTACTAATTGGCAACTCTATAACCTCTATATCTTCGTCTTCATCAACCCCACCACCACTATTTACTCTCATAGAGTCATCAACTTCTGTGTAATATAGTGTCATTTTAGATACAGTGTATAAAGTTGTAATCTTTTGTAGCTTCTCAACCTTGTAGCCAGTCTCTTCCAAAACCTCTTTTATAGCTGCTTGTTCATCACTATATCCATCATCAACCCCACCACCACATAGCTCTACTCTATTAGCCATTTCAGGATAATTCACATATAAAAATGGTCTAAATTGCCTAGTTAAAATAAAAGCATCTTTATCTCTATTATATATCAAAATCTTAACTACATCTTTTCGTTTAAGCTCTTGTGTAACAATCATCTTACCATTAGCCAAATAAGAGACTTCAAAAAGACCATCTTCTAACTCTTTTAACTCTACAAAATCCATAAACCCTCCTTTGCAATTTTGCATTTTACCATAAACAAATCTAAAAACTCTAACTATTTTTCGCTAAAATAAAAATATGAAAAAACTAACCAACCTACCCCAAAACGACAAACCAAGAGAAAAACTTCTTAAAAAAGGTGCAAAAGCACTAAAAGATTATGAGTTAATAGCCATCTTGCTTGGCAGTGGTATAAAGGGAAAAGATGTATTTGCCCTCTCAAAAGAGATAGCCAAACTATTTGAAAATGATTTTGCTAACCTCTCATTAGAAAAGTTACAAAACATAAACGGATTAGGCTTGGCAAAAGCCTCACAAATAATTAGTGCCATAGAACTATCAAGACGCTACCTAATAAAACAAAACAAAAAAGTAACCTCACCGCAAGATATATTCAACGAATTAAAAGAGTTCACCACTAAAAAACAAGAACATTTTATACTAATAACCCTAGATGGAGCATCACACATTATAAACACCCACACCCTATTTATAGGCACCCTAAACCAAAGCATAGTCCACCCAAGAGAAGTCTTTGCAACAGCCATCGAAGATAGAGCCGCAGGAATAATAATATCCCACAACCACCCAAGCAACACCCCAAATCCAAGCCAAGCTGATATCCAAATAACCAACCGCCTAAAAGAGGTAGCCAAGCTCGTAGGCATAGAACTACTCGACCACATAATCCTAACAAAAGATAACTATTATAGCTTTAGTGATGAGGGGTTGTTGTAAATATAATTTCTAAAATCCCCAAACATCCTCAAAATCAACATCAGGGTCATCATACCGCTTAACAGTATCTATCCATTCTTGCTTATTCTCTTTTATCTCATCATTTAAATCTTTCAAAGCTTCAGCACTAATAAGCCCCAAACTTTGCATAAATGTATAAAACTTCTTAATAGTAACAATATTAGACTTTATACTACTCTCACTAGCCCACATAGCCTTACGAATAAACCAATACCCCAAAAACTCACCAACAAGCCTTATACCATCTTCAGCATGACAAAGAGTAGTATTCTTTTCATCTACACTAATATCTTGATAAGTAACAAAATCATTCAAAAAAAACGAAATATTATCCACATGATTATTAACTGTTTTTTCACTCAAGCCACTCCTCTTTAACCAACCCTCAAAATTATAAATCAAATTATCATTTCGCTTATGAATACTTTCAACTATTTTTTCATACGAATCAGACATAATTTAT
>JALSPE010000002.1 GCA_026986085.1 Campylobacteraceae bacterium
CTTTAAGCTTATCTATTAAGTTGCAGTTATCGCTAAAATGGATAAGTGAGAAGCTTGGATATTTAGGTAGTGAGGCTAAAAGTTTGTTTAAATCACTCTCCATCAAAATCTCCTAAATTTTCAAGTAATTGTTTGTGAATTTTTCTATTGCTAGCTACGATTATTTGATTTTCTAAATTATACTCAATTCCTCTGATTCCACTAATTTCTCCACCTGCTTCTTTAACAATTAATATAGATGCTGCAACATCCCAAGGTTGAAGATTTACTTCATAAAAGCCATTAAATTTACCCTCTGCTAAATAGCATAAATCTATAGCCGCCGCACCTAATCGTCTTATATCTCTAATTTTTGGTAACAGTGTTTTTAAGCTATCAACTACCCAATAATACTCTTTGCCCATTTCATGTTTAACATAGGGAAAACCTGTTGCTATAATAGAGTTTTGTAAATTACTTTCTTTTGATACAGATATTTTATTACCATTTAAATAGGCTCCTTCTCCTAGCTTAGCACTATAAAGTTCATCTAATATTGGATTATATACTATTGCCTCTTTTGGTTTATAATCTTCCCAGATGCCAATACTAATACCAAGGTATGGAATTTTATGTATAAAATTTGTTGTTCCATCTATTGGGTCTATATATATTGCATTTTTTGGTAATTTTTTACCTAAAAAACTCTCTTCTGCTACTATCTCATAATTGCTATATAGTGGTTTTATTTTAGATATTAGAAAATCTTCTACTGCTTTATCATACTTTGTAACTAATTCAGTAGCAGACTTTTTATCAAACTCTAAAGTGCTGTAGTAGCCTTTTTTAACAATTTCACCAGCTTCTAAAACTATCTCTTTTAATATTTTAAATCTTTCCATATGTCGATTATACATTAATAGAATAAAATTTTATGTATAATATCTATATGAAAAAGATTTTAACTATATTAATTGCAACAATTTCACTCTTTATATTTATCTATTTTAGCTACCAAACATATAGTAGTGCAAAAAAACTAGATAGTGTAACAACTAACTACTATGAAGCTCAAACTGATATCAAAGAGTTGATTCAAAGAAAATTTAGCTCAATGCTTTCGACTATATCTTTTGGAACAATAGAGAGTAAAGATAGTAAGTTGCATAAGTTATACGAGTTAAAGGCTAAAAGATTACTCTTAAAAGAGAAGACAAAAGAGGATATTATAAAATTAGCTATATCAGCTACTGCTATTTTATTTCTATATTTTTTACTCGATTTAGCAACATATACGCTACTGCTTAGTATTTCATCATTGGCAGCTCTTCTGTTTGGTGTTGTTACTCCAATCTTAATGATTGTGATACATAAGTATGTAAATTATTTAGGGGATATTGTCTTATCTTTTGAGTCTAAAACAATAGTTGGAACGATTGAGCATCTATACTCTAGTCAAAACTATCCAGTAGCTATTGTAATTTTACTCTTTTCTATTATTGTTCCCTTGGTAAAAACTTTGACTATGATTTTAATATCTATATTTAAAGAGTTTCATATTGCAAAAAAGTTGCTAAAGTTTTTTAAGCATCTTGGTAAATGGTCTATGTTAGATGTTTTTGTAGTATCACTTCTTTTGGTATATTTAAGTATGGGAAGTAGCCAAAATAGTTACTCTGAAATAGAGAATGGGTTGTATATATTTTTAATATATGTTATATTTTCAATTATTACATCAATTTTTATTGAGAGGTTACTAAAAAAAGAGGAGTAACTCCTCTTTTAAGCAGCGTATGAACAAGGAGTTCTCTTTTTATCTACTTTAATATTTTTTACACTATTTAGATTATACTCAAAATGCTCTTTTAATACATCTTCTAGTAGTTCTATATTTTCACTAATAGCATCAGCTACTAACATATATCTACTATCCATAGAGTTTGCAGTTCCATTTATTGATGCAAATTCCATGTGATTTTTAAACATTTCTGTTAAAAAAGAGTTTAAAGTTTGTTTGTTCATTATTTGTCCTTAAAATATATTATTGTCAATTTAGTTTACAGTTGTTGTCATTTTCAACACTGAAATTATAGCATAAAAATATTAAATATAAAACATATTTTAGACATATTTAAATAGATTATATTGATATAAAAATATATGAATATAATAAATAGACAACATTTTATGGCATAAAAGCCATTTTATGGCATTTTCATAAGTGTAATATAAATGTATAAAAAAATTACATATTTTTTTAAATAATATAAATTATGTGTTAGTTTATTTTTAAAAATCTTTACTAATCTTATCAAACTCAGGTTAATAGGCTATTTAATTGTGCTAAAATAGTATTTTAGATACAATTTTATAAAGATTGCTAAAATAGGAATTAGAATGAGAGAGTTTATATCAAGGGTTATATTTGTTATTGTTGATACTCTTATTATTGCTCTATCTATATACTTGGCGTATAAAATAAAAGTTTTCGTTGATAGCTCATCAATTAAACCTATTGCAATAGAGGAGTATTTAAAACTCTATACTCTTTATATAATACCTATTACACTCTTTTTTTACGAGGGTATATATAGGTATAGATATGATTTTTGGCATGAGAGTAGATTAATATTTAAAGGTGTAATTTTTTCAATGTTGCTCACTTTTGCATATTTGGCTGTAACAAAATCTATAGATAGTTACTCTCGTATTATAATAGCTTTAACATTTCTATTTATAGCAATTCTTATACCAATTATTAAACTAATTTTAAAAAATTTACTATTTAAATTTAAAGTATGGCAAAAAGAGGTTGAAGTTTTTGATAATGATCCATTTTTAATATCTGAAATATATGGAAATCACTATTTAGGATATGTTAAGAGGAGTGAAAACTGTAGTTTTGTAGATACAATATTTATAAATCCAAAAAAATTTAGCAAAGATGGCATTAATAGAAAAATTATAGATGAGATAAAAGTTAAAAAAGAGGTTATATTTATACCTATTATAGATGGTTATGATTTAACCCACTGTGAAATTTACCAAATTTTTAATACAAGAACCAATTTAATAGTGCTTGAGAATAGGTTAAAGAGTATCCCTAATAGAGTTTTAAAGATATTTAGTGATACTATTTTGGCATTGTTGCTAATAGTTATATTTATTCCATTAATTATTATTATATCGGTTTTAATTAAAATATTTGAATCAAATAGTTCGATTATATTTAAACAAAAAAGAGTAGGAGAGAGTGGAAGAGAGTTCTATTGTTATAAATTTAGAACAATGGTTGAAGATGGCGAAGAGTTGCTAAATTCTTATTTAAAAGAACATCCAGAAGAGATAGAGTATTTTAAGAGGTATCATAAGTATAAAAGAGACCCTAGAGTCACAAAAGTTGGCAGGTGGCTTAGAGCATTCTCGCTAGATGAGATTCCTCAAATATTTAATGTATTAAGGTTAGAGATGAGTATTATAGGACCTAGACCATACCTTGTAGAAGAGAGAGATATGTTAAAAGGTTATGAAGATTTAATACTTTCTGTAAAACCAGGAATTACAGGACTTTGGCAAGTTAATGGAAGGAGTAATTTAACTTTTGACGAGAGAGTTGAGTTAGAGAGTTGGTATATTAAAAATTGGACACTTTGGTTAGATTTTGTAATTTTGCTTAAAACTATAAAGAGCGTAATTGGCAGAGTTGGTGCTAAATAGTTGTATATTTGATACTTTTTCTTTAGTGTAAGTTCAAAATTGATATAATAGTAAGAAATATTAATTTAAGAGGTATTAGATGGATTTAAAGAGTGGTTTAAATGAGGTTAAACAAGAGTTAAGCAGCGATGAGAAACTATTAGAACAGGCTTTTCATTTAGAGAAATTTTTTAAAAAATATAAGAAGTTAATAATTGCTGCTGTGGTGTTAATATTGGTTGGAATTGTTGCTTATAATGTAAATAGCTATTTAATTCAGAGTAGATTAGAGAAAGCAAACAGTGCATTTTTGGCTTTAGAGAAAAACCCTAAAGATAGTGTAGCTTTAACTACTTTAAAAGATAATAATCCTAAGTTATATGCACTGTATAGCTACTCTGTAGATGCCAATAGTGGAGATAAAGAGAAGTTAGCATCTATTAAGAGTAGTGATAAATTTTTGCAAGATGTTATAGCTTATCACAAATCCGTTTTAGAGAATAAGCCAAAAGATTCTATATACTATAAAGATTTAGCTTTAGTAGATAAGGCTTATATTTTAATAAAGGGTGGTAAGATAAAAGAGGCTAAAGATATATTAATTCAAATATCAGATGATTCTGCTCTTGCACCTGTTGCAAGGTTGTTGGAGCATTATACTATTACCAAATAAGGATATATCGTGAAACACATAACCACTCTAGTAGCTGTAGTATCTGCTACTGCTATATTTTCTGGCTGTTCGATGGATAGTAGTAAAATTGTGCCAGATTTCTTAAAATCTTCGGCGGGTCATAACACCAATAGCTATACAGTAAAACATGGCAAAAGGGAGTTTAATGTAATTAGAGCTGGTGTAACTTTTAATGATGGAAGCTATATTACTCCAGAGGGTGAAGGTAGTATAATTTTACCTAAAGGTTACTACTATGTAAGTAGTGATGGGGGTAGGGTTTTAGCAGCTGATAGAGTGGGTAATATAATGGTTTTAAAGAGTAATGGAGAGGAGTTAGCATCTACTAAGCTTGAAGCGCCTTTGGTTAGTGGTGTTGCTTACTCTAATGGAGTAGCCTATTTATTGCAGGGCAATAGATTTGGATTGTATAATCCTTTTGCTAAAAAAGTTACATATCAAAAAGAGTTTAAAGGTGGTTCAGCTGTAGATAATCGTTTGGCAAACCCTGTTGTTACGAGTAACTATTTGGCTTTGCCTACACTTGATGGTAAGTTGATTATGATAAATATGAATACTCCAGCAGAACCAGGAGTTATTCCTGTAGGTAAAAATAAAAATTATGGAAATATAATATATTTGAAAGCTATAAATGGTGGCCTATTAGCAGCAACTCCGAGCACACTTTTATATATATCTAATGGTGGTAAAAGAGAGTATAGTGCTAAAGTTGCAGATTTATTATATCGTGATGGGGTGATATATCTTTTAACTAGAGATGGAAAAGTTGTAAAATTAAATATAAATTTAGAGCCAATCTCTAGTAAACAGTTTAAGTATGCAGATTTTGCTACAATAGCTAAGTTTGGTGGTAGAGTTTATGCTTATGCTAAGAGTGGCTCTTTAGTTGTATTGGATGATAATTTAGATAAGTATAAAGTTTATAGTATTGGTTCGGCTCATAGCTATAGTTTTGTATCAGGTAAGTGGTTATATATAGATGATAAAAAGGTTGATTTAAGTGCTCTAAATTATGAGTAGAGAGTTAATCGAGGCATTTAAAGAGTATTTGACAATAAATAAAGGTTTAAGCAGTAACTCTATATCTGCTTACATTAAAGATGTTGAACAGTTTTCTCTCTCTTCTAAAAAGAGTTTACTAAAAAGAGATAGTTTGGAAGTTGTAGATTTTTTATCTACATTTAAAAATAGACGGACATTAAATAGAAAACTCTCTTCAATAAATGCATTTTATGATTTTGCCAAAGAGTTAGAGTTTGGCTTGGTTGAACTTAATTTACAATCTTCTAAAGTTCCTGCCTCTTTGCCTCACTATCTTGAGCATGAATTTATAATGGATAGGGTTGGGGATATTGATATAAAGAGTTGGATTGATTTAAGAGATAGGGCTTTAATTCTATTTTTGTATGCAACAGGTGTAAGAGTTAGCGAGGCAGTAAATGCTACTATTGATGATATTGATGGCTCTTGGCTTAGAGTGCGCTTTGCCAAAGGAGAGAGGGAGAGGGTTGTGCCAATAGCCAAAACAGCACTTTTGGCTTTGCAGTTATATTTAAATGAGAGA
>JALSPE010000003.1 GCA_026986085.1 Campylobacteraceae bacterium
ATATTTTGATGGTGTGCATGATATGTTATTTAAAGATTTAAAAACACCAAGAGATGTTTTTGAAGAGATAAAAAGAGTAAGCAAAGGCAGACTATGTGACTATTCAGGAATGAGCTATGAACTTATAGAAGAGCTTGGTGGAATTCAGTGGCCTTGCAATGAGAAGTATCCAAAAGGCAAAGCCAGACTATACACAGATGAGATGCCTTGTCCTACAGACGATGGCAAAGCTAAACTATTGCCACTTGATTGGAAGCCACTTAGCGAGAGTTGCTCAACTTCTTTCCCACTTACACTAAACACAGGAAGAACAGTAGAGCAGTTTCATACAAGAACAAAAACAGGAACAATAGGAATACTAGATGCTTTAGCTCCAGAAGCGTGGATAGAGATAAACGAACTTGATGCCAAAAAACTAAAGGTAAAAAGTGGCGATAGAATAACAATAAGTGGGGCAAGAGGCAAGGTAGAAGATGTGATTGTCAAAGTAGCAAATACAGTCAGAGAGGGTAATATTTTTGTGCCATTTCACTTTAATGAGCAGCTAATAAACAATGTTACCCTACCAGAGTTCGACGCAAAAAGCTTCGAGCCAAACTATAAACAGTGTGCCGTGCAATTACACTCAGCATTAGTGCCAGAGGGAATAAAGTTAGAAGAGAAAGAGTTGGCAGGACTGCTTGAAGAGTCAAGTGTTGGGGTTAAGAGCAAAGTTGAAGTGGAGCAAAGAGCCAAGGCATAGAGTGCAGCTTTTGTCGCACTTCATAAAGTTTTTAGCTTAAAGCGTAAAGCTAATGTGGGTTTTGTCATTCCTGCGAAAGTTGGACTTTATATAGTAAAATATTAGTTAAATTTAATTTGATATAATTAAATTTTATATTTAAGTATCTATTACGAAACAGAGCTTCTTAATATAGTTGAAGATACAAGGTTATATGTTATGATTAAAAATGTTAATTATCTTACTAGATTACTTCTTTTGTTAGCTGTAGGGGGAGTATATATATTTTTACAAAATAATAAAAATTATAGTGAGTCTGTAGCAACAAAAACTTATCAAAAACAAATTTATTATTTAGAGAATAGATTAAAAGAGTTGAATCTAAAACTTGGCACAATAAAATCTCCCTATGAGAAATCTAAAATAAAAAAAGAGAAGCAAAACTACTTATTAAAAATAGTTAATTTAAGAGAGAATTATGCAAGATTACAAAACTCTCTAATGTATGTTAGCAGCGTGTCTAATAAAGTAAAAATATTATTAAAAAATGATGGTATAGATAAAACTATAGAATTTTTAAAAAATTCACATTACGATAAAGAGACTACAAACTATATTCACCAACATATATTTTTATTCACACTTTATCGGATAAAAGGTAAATATAAAGAAGCAGTAAAAGAGTTTGAAAAAATTTATAAATTATCAAGTGATCCAGATGCTATTATTTCATATGCAACACTATTACAAGAGCAAAAAGATTATAAAAAATCTATAAAAGTATATAGAAAACTTTTAATTAATTATAATAATTTTTTAGATAACAATAAAGATTTACAAGCTTCAGTATATATAAATCTTTCATACTCATTGAATAAAATAGGAAAAAGAATCGAAGCAAAAAAATACTTTGATGACGCATTGTATATACTTGATATATATAGTAAAAACACTCTACAGTATGCATATGTATTGCTATATGGGGTAAAAGAACTAGGCTTAGATAAAAGCTATGAAAAAAAAGCAAAAGATATATTAACAGAACTAAAAAGACAAACAAATCAAGAAACAAAAAAAATTAATATTCTTAATATTTGGAAAGTAGTATATGAAAAAATAAAAGATTAATTTTAACAATTTTTCCTAGCTTCATCTCTCTCGTGCCAAAGCTTCAGCTTTGGCATTCAGACTACAAAGCTTAAATAAAAAACAATTATACTTGATAAAATTTTAAAATTAGTATATACTTAAAGGATTCAAGATGATCTCTATTGCAAAAATTTTTCAAAATGGGCAAAGTCAGGCTGTTAGATTGCCAAAAGAGTTTAGGTTTGATGACCAAAAAGAGGTTTTTGTTAAAAAAGTAGATAATGTTGTAATGTTAATACCCAAAGACAATAAGGCTTTATGGGGTAATTTTTTTAATAATTTAGATAATTTTTCAAACGATTTTGATATTGACAAAAATGAACCACAACAAAAAAGAGAGGATATATTTTGATAAAAGCTATGCTTGATACAAATATTTGTATCTATATTATCAAAAACAGACCTCAATCTGTAAAAGAGAAGTTTTTAGAGTTTAAAATTGGTGAGCTTTGTTTATCCTCTATTACAGTTTCTGAGCTTTTCTTTGGTGCTTATAAAAGTAACTATGTAGAAAAAAATATAAAAGCTATTGAGAGTTTTTTAATTCCATTTGAAATTGTTAATTTTGATTATAAAGCCTCTAAAGAGTATGGTAAAATAGGAGCATCTTTAGAAAAACAAGGCAGAGTTATAGGAAATATGGATATGCAAATAGCAGCTCATGCTAAATCTCTTAACTTAATACTTGTTACAAACAATACTAAAGAGTTTCAAAGAGTAGATGATTTAAAACTTGATAATTGGGTGTAAATAAAAAATAAAAGACGAAAGAAAAAACTTATATTACAATTGGTTCTGTATGCAGTATTAAGTTCTATTACAAAATGGGTTTTTAGTTTAGCCTATTTGTTTGCTTTTAGCTTTTGTAATAACTTGCTGTTTTTATCTATTAATTTTATATAGTCATCTATAGTTTTGTATATATATTTTGCTTCCATATTAAAATCTTCATTTATTCTGTATTTACTGAGCGTGATATAGTCTTGTTCTTTTATATGTTTTGATAATTTTTTGTAAAGGAGTAGTTTTTGTTTTAGTAGTTTCATTTTAAGGTGAGTCATTGTTGATATTGATTCTTTTGTTCTTTTTTTATTTTGAATAAATTTTTTTAATTTATTGTTTTTTACTGCATCGTAGAGTTTGCTGAAGTGATTATTTGCAATAGTTACATATTGCTCTTTATATATTTTTAAATGTTGTTTATCTATGATATAATCACCATCTACTTTATGTAGCATTTTAATTAATTTAAGTGACATATTTTTTTCTGCATTAATGGCTGTGAATATTCTATTTTTGTCTAATATGAGTAGATTGGATAGATTTTTATAGAGATTGTTTTTTATCTCTTTTGTAAATATTTTATTATTTAAATCTGCGTTTAAGCTTTTATTTATATTTTCGTTTAGAAAGAAAGTGTAGATTAAAGGCAAAAATGATGATATTTTTATTTTTTTTACTCCTTTATAGGCTTTTATATATATGTTAGAAACTTCTTTTATTTTGTTTTTTGACTCTAAGTATCTTGTGTAAGCAAAAAGTTTTGTATAGTCGCCTTGATCTAATATCATTTTAGGCAAAGGAGCAATACTACTTTTATTTTCATCGGGCTTTAGTGGTTGTTCTAAGTTTTTGATTATTCGTGGTATTTCTATCTTTCCTAAATTTATAATTTTTTGATTAAGTGTTTTGTTTTTATCACTCCATCCATTTTTAATAACTTTTTTAAATTGACATAAATCTTGATTTGAGTAGGCATGAAGTAGCGTGAATGAGCACAAAGATATCAATACTGCTGAAATTTTAAATATAGGCTTCATTTAGTTATCACTTTTTTATAATTGTAACACAGAATTGAAAAATATATTTAATTTCTTACATTTTGTAATATAATCCCAAATTATGAAATTGAGATTCTTTTAAGAGTATTTAAAAATTAATCAATTGAGAAATAAAAGTAATTTTATAATAATTTATATAGTTGTTAGGTAAAATCTGCAAGTTGAATATCTATTTTTTGGTTATTATTAAAGTTATTGTAATGCTCTTTGTGATACTCTATTATGATTACTTTAGTTATTGCGATACTTAATACGCTAAAACTTTTGGAGTATTAGTTTATGCAGTAATATAACGAGTATAAGGGGTCTATTTGTGGAGAGTGGTATTAAAGATTTTAAAGTTGCTGGTTTTATTTTAAGACCAAATTCACCTGAGATTAAAGAGCTTTTTTTGGATATAAAATCTAAATTTAAGCGTTATGGTATAGATGTATTAGTGGCTAACAGGTCTGCTAATATGATAGGTGTTGATGGGATGGATTTTGATGAGATGTGCAGAAGAAGTGATTTTTTAATCTCTTTGGGTGGAGATGGAACGCTTTTATCTTTGGTTAGAAGAAGTTATAAATATAATAAGCCTGTTGCTGGTATTAATGCTGGTAATTTAGGTTTTTTGGCAGATGTAAAGATAGGCGAGGTTGATGATTTTTTAGAGCAGTTGGTTAATGGAGAGTGCAGAATTGATGAGAGGATGATGATAAGAGGTGTTTTATCTGTAAGAGAGATAGATATACCTTTTTATGCCTTTAATGATGTTGTTGTAACTAGACCAATTGTATCTAGGATGGCTACAATTGAATCTTATATCGAAGATGAGATTTTTAATATATACAGGGGTGATGGCTTAATAATATCTACACCAACTGGCTCTACAGCTTATAATTTGGCAGCTGGGGGTCCTGTGATGTATCCTTTGACAAAAGCTTTTATTATGACACCTATTTGCCCACACTCATTAACTCAAAGACCACTTGTAATGCCAGCTGATTTTACTATTAAGATTAAAACACCTAAAGAGAGACTTATAGTTGTTGTAGATGGGCAAGATACTTATGAGTTAAAGCATGATGAGGAGCTTATAATTAGGGGTGCAAAAAATAGTGCCAAACTGCTACACAGAAGAGAGAGAAACTATTTTAGGGTATTAAGAGATAAGTTATCTTGGGGTGATAATTAGTTTATGGTTAGTAGAGTATTTATAAAAGAGTTGCTTGGATTTAAGAGTGTTGAGTTAGAGTTTGATAAAGGTTTAGTTGTAATTACTGGACCTAGTGGGGCTGGTAAATCTGTTTTTATGAATGCATTACTAGCTAACTTTGGATTGGCAAATCAAGAGGCTAAGCTTTGTGAAGTAGATATTCAAAAGCCAAAAAGTTTAGTTAGCGATGAGTTTGAGCTTGAAGATGTAGTGAGTGTTAAATCTATTAAAAAAGATAGAGTTAGATACTTTATAGATGGGCAAAATATCTCTAAAAAGGCTTTAAAAGAGATATTTAGTCGATACATATCTTATATTAGCGTTAGAGATAAGAGTGGCTTTGAGAGTGCTCAATTATTGCAATTAATTGATAATTATAGCAAAGATAGAGATAAGAGTTTTGCAAAATATTTAGAACTATACAGTGGTGAATTTAATAAATATAAAGAGTTGTTAGTTGAGTATAATAGAAGAAAAGAAGTTGCTAAAAATTCGCTTGAGAGGGTTGAATTCTTAAAGTATGAGATATCTAAATTAGAAGCTTTAGATTTAAAAGATGGAGAGTATGAAGAGCTTTTAGTTGTTAAGAAACAGTTATCTAAATTAGATAAGATATCAGAACTTTCACAGCAGATTGAGCCTATATTTGATTATGAAGATAGCTTGTATGAGCTTTTTAATATGCTTGATCGTGATAGTAGTTATTTTAGTGATGCTATGAACCAGTTAAGAGGTGATTTAGAAGATATTTCGGCTTTAAGTGAAGAGTTGGGTGAAGTTAATATTGAAGATGTTTTGAATAGGTTAGAGGAGATATCTGCTGTAGTAAAGAGATTTGGCTCTATTGAAGAGGCAAAAAAATATTTAGCACAAAGAAAAGAGGAACTTAAGAGTTTTGAGACTATAGAAGCTGATGTTGAAGAGCTTGAGAGCAAGATAGATAAGATTAAGAGTGAGCTTGAAGAGATAGCATCTAAAATTAGTAAGAGCAGAGTTAAATTTGCCAAAGAGATAGAGAGTGAAATTAAGAGTTACTTAAAGGAGTTAAAGCTTCCAGCAGTTAGTTTTATATTTGCAAAAGAGAGTTTATATGAGTTTGGATTTGACAGTGCAGAGGTTAGAATGGGAGAGACTAGGGTTGAATCTTTGAGTGGAGGAGAGTTTAATCGTGTTCGATTGGCTTTGCTTAGTGTTGCTGCTAGTAGTAGCGATAGTGGTGTAATTGTTTTAGATGAGATTGATGCAAATGTAAGTGGAGATGAGTCTATAGCTATTGCAAATATGATAAGCAAATTATCTAAAATATACCAAATTTTTGCAATATCGCACCAGCCACATTTGAGCTCTAAAGCTAATGAGCATATATTAATTACAAAAGATGAAAATGGAAGCTATATTAAGAAGCTTGATGGCGAAGATAGAGTAAAAGAGATAGCTAGAATTGTAGGTGGTGAGAGCTATACACAAGAGGCTCTTAATTTCGCGAATAAGTTATTTAAGTAATTTTAGAGGTAGAGATGATTATAGATACACATTGTCATTTGGATGACACTAGATATATTGATGATTTTAGTGATGTTATAAAAAGAGCGCAAGATTATGATGTAAAAAAATTTATAATACCAGGTGCTGACCCTGATACGCTAAATAGGGCCATAGAGTTGGCTGATAGTTATGATAATATATATTTTGCTGTTGGTGTTCACCCGTATGATATAGATAAGTTTGATGTCTCTTTTTTAGAGAAGTTTATTAAGCACCCTAAATGTGTGGCAGTTGGGGAATGTGGTTTAGATTATTATAGATTACCTAAAGAAAGGCATGAAAAAGAGCTTGAAATAAAACGCCAAAAAGAGGTTTTTATAGAGCAGATAGAGTTGGCTAACAGATATAATAAACCTCTTATTGTGCATGTTAGAGAGGCTAGTTTAGACTCTTTGAATATTTTGAAAGAGTATAGTAGATGTGGTGGGGTTTTACACTGTTTTAATGCAAATCAAGGGCTTTTAGAGCTTAAAGATTATGGATTTTATTATGGAATTGGTGGTGTTTTGACTTTTAAAAATGCTAAAAAGTTGGTGGAGGTTTTACCAAAAATTCCACTAGAAAGGATTGTATTAGAGACTGATGCTCCATATCTTACACCACACCCATTTAGAGGCAAAAGGAATGAGCCATCTTATACAAGATTGGTTTTAGAGAAAGCTTCTGAAATTTTAGATATTGATGAAAAAGTGTTAGAAAATAGATTTTATGAGAACTCTACAAGGCTTTTTAAAGGGATTTTTAGCGATAATAATTAAAATTAATTAATATTAAGGAAATTTTATGGGCTATAAATCTCTTCTTTTTCTATCTTTTGCAACTTTTTTTGGTGGTTGTAGTATGAGTAATTTAAATCCATTTTCGCATAAAGAGAAAATTTACTATATTGAGGGTGATGATATAGAGAGTGATGGAACAATAAGAGACTCTAGTAGTGTGATTAAGCCAAAATCTACAGGACACACAAGTGCTGCAAGATTTAAGGCAACAATGAAGACATATACTGTAAAGGGTAGAACTTATAGCCCTACTTATGTTGGAATTGGAGATAAGATGAGAGGTATTGCTAGTTGGTATGGACCAGATTTTCATGGACTTCAGACAAGTAATGGAGAGCAGTATAATATGTATGATAAGACTGTTGCTCATAAGACTTGGCCTATGGATACAATGGTTAAGATTACTAATTTAGATAATGGGAAAAGCACAATAGCTAGAATAAATGATAGAGGACCTTTTGTAGCAGGTAGGGTTGTTGATTGCTCATACGCTGTTGGTAAAGAGATTGGAATAGATAAGAAGGGGACTTGTAATGTTCAGTTAGAAGTTGTTGGTTTTGCAGGTAAAGTATATAAACCAAAAGCTGGAAAGGTTGCACCTAAAGTTAAATTAACAAACTTTGGTGTTCAGGTTGGGGCATTTGCTAATATGGATAATGCAAATAGAGCAAAAGTTAAATATTTAGCTCTAGCTGGTAGTGGAAAAAGAGTAATTATAAAAGATGGTAAAGGTGATAATGGTATAATCTTACATAGAGTTCATGTAATGGGATTTGGCTCTAAAGATGAGGCGTTAGACTTTATTAGAGATAATTCAATTGATGGTGGCTTTGTAATAAGAGATTAGGATATATTATGCAAGAGAAGAGTAGAGTAACTAAAGAGACAAATATAAGAGTCTCATGTAATATTTATGGGACTGGAGAAGCAGATATCCATACTGGTGTTGGTTTTTTTGACCATATGTTAGATGCACTAGCTAGACACTCTTTAATAGATTTAACCATTAAGGCTGAAGGTGATTTGCATATAGATGCACACCATACAGTAGAGGATGTTGGTATTGTTTTAGGTGAGCTTTTGGGAGAGTTAATCTATCCTGTTCAAGGTATTGAGAGATATGGAAATTCAACTGTTGTAATGGATGAGGCTAGTGTTAGTTGTGATATAGATTTGTCAAACAGGGCATATTTGGTTTATGATATTCCTTTTAGACACCAAGGGGTTGGTAATTTTGATTTAGAGCTTATAGAGGAGTTTTTTAAATCTTTAGCATTTAAGATGCCTTTAAATCTACATTTAATTTATAATAGGGGTGTAAACTCTCATCATATTGCAGAGGCAACATTTAAAGCTTTTGCAGTTGCGTTGCGTAGAGCATTAGCAAAAAATGAGAGGGTTGGAGTTCCTAGCACAAAAGGTGTTTTATGAGTATAAAACTTTTATTGCTAGATGTTGATGGCACTATGACAGATGGTAAAATCTCTTATAGTCAAAGTGGGGAAGAGTTTAAGAGCTTTTGTGTTAAAGATGGCTTGGCAATTGCTAGTTGGATAAGGCTTGGTGGAGAAGTTGCTGTTATTACTGGTAGAGAGTCTGAAATTGTAGCCAAAAGAGCTAAAGAGCTTGGTATAAAATTTATATATCAGGGTGTCAAAGATAAACAAAGCAAGGTTGAAGATATTTTAAAAGATTTATCAATTGATTGGAGTAGTGTTGCTGCTATTGGAGATGATTTGAATGACTATTCTATGCTAAAGAGTGCCAAGCTCTCTTTTACTCCACTTGATGGTGTGCTATTTATTAAAAATAGTGTAGATATTGTATTAAATAGCAAAGGTGGGAATGGAGCTGTTAGAGAGATGATAGATTATATATTAGAGCTTGAAGGTAGGCAAAAGGAGTTGCAAAAATTATGGGGCATAGATTAGAGTATTTTTTAGCTATTGTTCTACTTGCTGTATTGGCAACTCCTAGTTTTTTAAAGGTTGATAAGTTTAAGAATGAAAATAGGGTAGTTAGCTCCAATAAGAGCACAGAGATTAAAGATTTTACTCAATATGATATAAACAGAACTTCAATTGAGTATAGATTAACAGCTAATTTAGCAGAAAAAAGAGGCGACTCTTGGTATTTGGCTAATCCAGAGATAATAAATGGTGATATTAAGAGTTTAAGAGCTAAAAGATCCGTATCTAAAGGGAATAAGATTACATTTATAGATAATGTAGTGATGGTAAAAGATGATGGCAAGAGATATAACTCTCAAAAGGCTATTTATGATACAGAAACAAAAGTAGTTACAACTCCTAACAGATTTACAATATCTAAGGAGTATGATATGGTTAATGGAGTGAATATGAAGTATAACTCTGTGACAAAAGAGACAAAAGCTAAAAATGTAAAAGCTACATTTGTTTTAAAAAAAAGTGATTAATTTCTCTTCAATTGTATAAAATTTTGCTATTTTAGCTATAATTTAATTTATAGACTTCTTTCAAAACTCAATGAAAGAGTATATTAGTTATTGCGCATCATCTTTAATTTGGTATCTTTTTGAATTAGCTAAGGCTACTCCTTCAAAGATACAAAATAAAATATAATATGCACTAAAAAATATTCTCAATTAATGAGTTTTGCAAGAAGTCTAATTAAGTAAAGGGGATTTTAATGAGAAAGGTATCGTTAATTATAGCAATATCTACAATGGTAATTCTTGGAGGAAACTTAGAGATTACTTCTGATGATTTTTTCTATAAAGATGGGGATAGTAAAGCTACATTTTCTGGTAATGTAGTTGCTAAAGAGAGTAAAAATTTAATAAATAGTAATAAGCTTTTGGTTTTTTTAGACAGTAATAGTGAAGCAAATAAGTATAAAGCAATAGGTAATGTATATTTTGAGATTGTTAATCCTAAAAAAGATATAAATGGAACTTGCGATACATTAACATATCTTCCTAAAGAGGATAAGTATATCTTAAATGGAAAGGTTAAGATAGAAGATAGAAGAAACAAAAGAAAAGTTTTTGGAGATGAGATAATAGTTGATAATAAAAAGGGAACATCTTATGCCAATAGTAAAGGTAAAAAACCTGTAAAATTTATATTTAAAATTAAGAGTAACAAATAGTGAATAAAGATAATCCAAGAGTTGTTAAAGCAGAGTTTATAAAGTCTGCTCAAAGTATTGTTGATAGTGTTGATGAGAGTAGAAGTGAAGTGGTTTTTATGGGGCGCTCAAATGTGGGAAAAAGTTCTACAATAAATCTATTAACAAATAGGAAAAACCTTGCTAAAAGCTCATCTACTCCAGGGAAAACCCAGTTGATTAACTTTTTTGATATCGAGTATTTATATAAAGATGACAGATACCCTCTTTATTTTGTTGATTTGCCTGGATTTGGATATGCGAGGGTATCTAAGAGCACAAAAGAGATTTGGCAAAAGAATCTATTGGAGTTTATTAAAAATAGAGTAGCAATAAGAATTTATATTCATTTAAGAGATGCAAGGCACCCTAATACAGATATTGATAATAGGGTAGAGAAGTTTTTAAAAGATAATTTAAGAGATGATCAGAAATTATTAACTGTTTTTACAAAAGGAGATAAGTTAAAACAGAAAGATAGAGCAAAGTTAAAGAGAGAGTATCCAAACTCTATAGTTATATCTAACTTAAAAAAAGAGGGGCAAGATAGAGTTCATAAAGAGATATTAAATTATGTTTTTGGAGTTGAATTTGATTGAGCTAAAAAAGGCAAAGCTTAGAGATATAAAAGCTATGCAAGAGTTGGTAGAGAGTGAAGTTAAAGATGGCGTAATTTTGCGAAGAAGTGATGATGAGTTAGCTACAAATATTAGAAGTTATATATTAGCATATAAAGATGATAAATTGATAGGTTACGCTGCACTTCATATACACTCTCCAAAATTGGCAGAGATTAGAAGTTTAATAGTCGATGAAGTAGCTAGAGGTTTGGGTGCTGGTAGAGATATTGTTGAGTATTGTAAAAAAGAGGCAAAAGAGTTAGGGGTAGAGGAGATATTGGTTTTGACTTATATCTCTGATTTTTTTAAAAAGTTAGGTTTTGAAGAGATAGAAAAAGAGAAAATTCCAGACCATAAGATATGGTTAGATTGCGTTAAGTGTATTCATTTTCCTGTTTGTAATGAGATATCTTTAATTTATAAAGTATAAGGATTTATTTAGTGATTAATAGGGTTATTGACATATTGATATTTCTATTATGGTTGGCAATTGTTATAATATACCCTATGCTAATTTCTATGTATGTTACTATGCCTCTGTTTATTGGGTTTTCGGGATTGATGTTTATAATTGGATTGGAGGAAGATAACTACTGGAAGGTTGTTTTTTCTCTTATTTATATGATTAATTTAGAGATTAATCTATCTTTGCCAATACTTTTAATTGTTATTGCAATTACAATTTTTTACTTTTTAATTAGAACTAGATTAAATTTTTTAAAGCTTTGTCCAGTTTGTATTAAAATATCTACAGTTTTATTTATTAATTTAATCTATTTTTTACTACTTTTTGCTTATGATATGATTAATGCTCAAAGTAGTGTTAATTATGATTCGTTTATACTCTTCTCTCTACTCTATGATATTATTGCGGCGGTGCTTATATGAAGTATAAGTTAATAACTATTTTAATGGTAGCTATATGGGCACTATTAATAAATAGGTTATATGAGATTAGTATAAAATCTAACTACTTTTATGAGAGGTTAGCCAAAGAGAATGTAGAGCAAAAGAGCTTTATTAAACCAACTAGAGGCGAGATATTAGATAGAAATGGAAATTTATTAGCGAGTAATAAAATTGGTTTTTCAGTATCTATGAAACCTCATTTAAAGATTGATAGCCAAGAGTTTAATAATACGCTAGATATACTTAATAGCTCTTTTAAAGATTTGAATTTAACGGTAATTAAAAAGGTATATAAAAAAAATAGGTCAGCGTATAACCATAAATATATTACTATAATAGATTTTATAAATTATGATGATATGTTAAAAGTTTATCCAAAATTGACTCTATTAGATACAATAAAAATTGATGCAGCTACTAAGAGATACTACCCTTATGGAAAATATCTATCTCATGTTATTGGGTATATTGGCAAGGCAAATAAAAAAGATGTTGCAAAAGATGAAGTTGTTAAAGAGGTAGGAAAAGTTGGCAAGGCTGGATTAGAGAGGTATTACAATAGAGTATTAGAAGGAGAGTTAGGCTCTAGGGTTGTTAAGGTAAATGCATATAATAAAGAGATAGAGGAGCTTAAACATATAAAAGCAAAGAGTAATAGAGATTTAAAGCTTAGTTTGGATGTAAATTTACAGAAGTTTATATATGATAGTTTAGATGGGAAAGCTGCTGTTGTTATTGTCATGAAAACTTCTGGAGAGTTATTAGCAGCAGTTAGCACACCTAGTTATGATCCAAATCTATTTGTAGATGGAATAAGTTCTAAAGAGTGGAAGAAGATACAGAGTAATTTGGAGCATCCATTTACAAATAAGTTGGTTCATGCACTATACCCCCCTGGTTCTACAATTAAGATGGGTGTTGCACTAGCAACTGCAAAAGAGGCTGGAGGATTTGTTTTAAAGCATGAATTTTGTAGAGGATTTATAAGAATTGGAAAGAGTAAACATAAGTTTAGGTGTTGGTCTCACTGGGGTCATGGTGATGTAGATTTAAGAAAATCGATAAGAGAGAGTTGTGATGTTTTTTACTACAATAAAGCTTTACATATAGGTATAGATAATTTATCTAAAGATTTAAATTTGATAGGTCTTGGAGTAAAAACAGGCGTTGATTTACCAAGAGAGTATAAGGGTATAATTCCAAATAAAAAGTGGAAGCGAAAGAGGTATAAGCAGAGTTGGTATAAAGGAGAGACTGTAATTGCGGCTATTGGGCAAGGGTATGATAATGTAAGTGTTATGCAAATTGCAAGATATACAGCCTTTTTGGCAACTGGATACTTAGTAACTCCTCATTTTGCAACACTAATTGATGAAAAGCCTTATAGTCAAAAGTCAAAAAAGATAGAGTTTAATAGAGCTATATTTAATATAGTTAGAAATGGAATGTATGATGTTTGTAACAATAAGAGAGGAACAGCTTACAGGGCACTACATGATTTGCCAATAGTAGTTGCTGGAAAAACTGGAACTGCTCAGGTAGCTTCAATAGCGCAAGATGTTAAAAAGAGAGTAAAAGAGGAGGATTTATCTTACTTTAGACGCTCACACGCTTGGCTGACAACATATGCTCCATTTAAAAAACCTAAATATGTTGTATCTATAATTGTAGAGCATGGAGGACATGGTGGTTCAACTGCTGGACCAATTGCAGCTAAAATTTATAGATGGATGTATCAAGAGGGATACTTTGGCAAAAAATCGCTACCTCATTTATTAAAAGATATCTACTAACTTGAGTTTTATAATTTTAACTTTTGTATGTTGTAATATAACTAAAAATACCACACAATAAGTGTTTAAGTGATATTCATAATAGCCCTTGACATTGTATATTAATTTTTTTTAAGTAACTATTACAATGGCACTGTTTGCCTTAAAATATAAGTTATTTAGAGTATTGTATATCTATGATACTCCGTCGAACTCAGGTTATTATTTGAAACTTTCCTACTTTTCTATTTTTTTCTACTCTATTATATCTATCTACTACTGAATTTAATGCAATATATATACCATTAGATGCTAATTTGGAGTAACCTATAGCTTGTGCTAAATTTGCAGTTGCTTCTATTGGGTCTATTGAAAAAGGCACCATAGCACCAGTTAAAACAATAACTTTATTTAAATTTGCATCATTTAAATATTTGGCAGTTATATCTATTGTATCTGTTCCGTGAATGATAATATATCTATCGTAATTTAACTTTTTAATTGTTTTAAGTAACTCTTCTCTATCTTTTATTGTAAAATCAAGTGAATCTTTATTGATAATATTTATAAAATTTAGCTTTGCTAACCAAGAGTTCTCTATTGTTTTAAGAGAGTTATTGTTAGTATCTATATCTAAATTACCAGTTAATCTGTTATATATTTTGTTGAATGTTCCACCTGTTGAGATAATTATAGTTCCTTTCATAATGTTTCCTTTTGAAAAATATATGAGAATAATATCAACTTTATGTTAAAATATGAAAAATTTTTTAAGGATTGTATATGCTAATGAAGGGTAAAAAAGGGGTTGTTTTAGGTATTGCTAACAAAAAATCTATTGCGTATGGTATTGCTAAGTCTTGCAAAGAGCAGGGGGCTGATATTGCAATTACATATTTAAATGAGAGATTTCAAAAGAAGCTAGAGCCAATAGCTAAAGAGCTTGAGTGCGAAGATAGGTTATACCCATGTGATGTTACAAATGAGAAAGAGATAGAGGATTTAAAAGAGTCTTTAGAGAGAGATTTCGGAAAGATAGATTTTATTGTTCACTCTATTGCATTTGCACCAAAAGAGGGGCTTAGTGGTAGATTTGTAGATATTTCAAAAGATGCATTTAGGGTTGCTATGGATATATCAGTTTACTCTCTTATAGAGGTAACACAAAAGTTAAAACCAATTTTGAGTGAGAATTCATCTATTGTAACTTTAAGTTACTTAGGTGGGGTAAGATATATACCAAATTACAATTTAATGGGTGTTGCTAAAGCTGCTTTAGAGATGAGCGTTAAATATTTGGCTGAAGATTTAGGAAAAGATGGTGTTAGAGTAAATGCTATAAGTGCTGGACCAATTAAAACTTTGGCAGCTGCTGGAATTGGCGATTTTAGTTTTATGCTTAAATGGAATGCTGCTCACTCTCCTTTAAAGAGGAATGTAACAATAGAGGATGTTGGAAATAGTGGTATGTATCTACTTAGTGATTTAAGCAAAGCAGTAACTGGAGAGATACATTATGTAGATAGTGGTTATAATATTATGGCAATGCCAGCAGTGGTTTTTGATGAAAATGGGAAACCAACTATTGCTTGGAATGGAGAATAAGTTTAGATTAATACTATTTTAGATAATATTCCACACAAAATTTGTGATTTACAAAAATATTGAAGGATAGGGTAGTATGAAAAGAACATATCAGCCACACAACACACCTCGTAAGAGAACACACGGTTTTAGAACAAGAATGAAGACAAAAAATGGTAGAAGAGTAATTAATGCTAGACGCGCTAAAGGTAGAAAGAGATTAGCAGTATAAATTCATTTACCAGATTAAACTCATCAAAAGAGTTTAATAGAATCTACTCAAATGCTACACACAGATGGCATACAGAGTGGTTCGTTCTGTTTTATAAAGAGTCAGATAGCAAAGAGGTTGCTTTTGTTGCTAGTAAAAAGGTGGGAAAAGCAGTCTTTAGAAATAGAGCAAAGCGTTTACTTAGAGCGCATTTTATAGATTACAGCAACTCACTTAAGAGTGGAAAATATATTTTTATTGCAAAAGAGCCAATATTAAGTGGTGATTATAAGAAAATAGATAAAACTTTTCACAAAATTTATACCAGATTAAAATTAATTGTTAATTAATTGTTAATTTAACTATATTGTATTCCACATTTAGGCACTTTTTAGATATAATACAACTTTAAATTACCATACCAATTAACTACTTTTATTATTAAGAAGATTAGTTGGTGCGATAATAGAATATTAATTTAAAGGTTTTGGATTTGGAAAAGTCAGATATGAATAAAAGGTTGCTTTTAGCTGTAGTATTATCATTTTTATTTTTAACAGTGTATAGTTATCTTGTTCCACAAAAGAAGAGTGTAGTTGGTGGTGATATTAATAGCAGTAAAAAAGAAGAGGTTGTAGCTAGTAAAAGTGCTAATGCGCCTGTTGCTCCTTCGGTTGCATCTAGCAGTGCGAGTAGTAGCATTAAGAGTAAGATACCTACTGTTGATATTGGCAAAGTTATTGCAACCGTAAAAACAAAAAAGTATAATTTAAGTTTTGATAATTTAGGTAGAGTAAATTCAATTAAATTAATTGGTAAAAAGTATCAAGTTGAAGAGGGTAAGCCATTAGAGTTGATTAATCCTGATGCAATTAGACCTCTTGAGGTAAGATTTAAAGATGATAAATTAAACAATTTAGCATTTACTACTGATTATAAGAGTAGTGTAAATAGTCTAGATGCTACAAATAATGCAAAAGAGATAACACTAGAGCAAAATATAGATGGAAAAATTATTAAAAAAATTATTAAATTTTATCCAGATGGACATTATGATATTAGTGTAAAAGCTCCAGCAGGTGTTGCTTATTTAATTACTCCTGGGTTTAGACCAACTGTAGATAAGAGTAGATATTTAGTTGTTCGTGGTGTTATTGTTAGGGATGCAAATGGAGTTATTACAACTCTTGAAGATGGTGATGTAGATAAACCACAAACATTTAATAACACAACAGTAGTCTCAAGCACAGATAGATATTATACGACACTATTTTATAAAAAAAGTGGGGTATTTAATACAATTGTAGCTGCTTCTGGAGTAAAAGGATACGAAAATGCTCCAATACCTTTTATAGATGCAAAAGGTGATTTAGATTTAGAGGGTTATGCAGGGGCAAAAGAGTGGGAGCTATTTTCTAAATTAGATCCAAAATTAACAGATGTAATTGAGTTTGGATGGTTTACTTTCTTAGCTAAACCTTTTTTTAAAGTAATGTTGTCAATATATCACTTTGTTGGTAATTGGGGTTGGGCAATTGTTCTATTTACCATTTTGGTTAAAATTGTTCTATTCCCTCTATCTTATAAGGGGTTAATGTCTATGCAAAAGATGAAAGATTTGGCTCCAAAGATGAAAGAGTTGAAAGAGAAGTATGGCAAAGATCCAGCTAAGATGAATCAACAGATGATGGCTCTATATAAAAAGCATGGAGCAAATCCTATGGGTGGGTGTTTGCCAATGTTACTTCAAATTCCTATATTTTTTGCGCTTTATCGAGTATTGCTAAATGCAGAAGAGCTTCAGGGTGCTCCTTGGATTGCTTGGATTACAGACCTATCTCAAAAAGACCCATATTATGTATTACCAGTATTGATGGGTATTACAATGTTTATACAACAAAAAGTTACACCAAATACAATGACAGACCCAATGCAAAAGAAGATATTTCAGTGGTTACCAGTATTGATGACATTCTTCTTTTTGACTTTCCCTGCAGGATTGGTTCTTTACTGGCTAACAAATAATATATTAACAATTGCACAACAATACTATATTAATGGTGCATATGAGAGGTATAAATTAAAGATTAAAAATTCAAAAAATAGTTCGGAGTCTTGATATGATTAAAAGATATGAAGCAACAACTTTGGAAGAGGCTTGTTCTTTAGCAGTTAAGGATTTAAATATATCTATTGATAAATTAGATTACGATATAGTTCAATATCCTTCTAAGGGGATTTTGGGTCTATTCTCTAAAAAAGCTATTATAGTAGTAGCACTAAATGAGAAAGAGGATTCTAATGCCGATATAAAAAGTGAAGAGAAAAATAGCAAAGATGATAGTATAAATCTAGAAGCAGAAGTTGAAGCAGTTGCAAAAGAGAGTATTAAAGTTGAAGATGAGTTAGATGAGAAAAAAGATGAAGATACAACTTTAAAATCTAGTAGCAGTAAAAGTATTATAAAAGAGGAGAAAGAGATATTTGACTCTTTTTATGGCAAAAAGAGTGTTAAAAATGAAATTGTAAAAAATTATGAGAGTATAGATGCCAAAGAGTTAGAGGATAAAATTAAAAAGTTAATAGAGCTTAGTTGTTTTAATATAGATACAGTAGAGGTTGATATAGAAGATAATATAGCTTATGTATTTATAGATGGTGATGATGCTGCTCTTTTAATTGGTAAAGAGGGGTATAGATATAATGCACTATCTTATCTTCTGTTTAATTGGATTAATAGCAAGTATGGCTTCTATTTAAAGTTAGAGATAGCACAATTTTTAGCTTCTCAACAAGATATGATAGAGCATCAACTTCAACCTGTTGTGGAACATATAGAAAAAGAGGGTTGGGGCAGAACAAAAGAGTTAGATGGTATTTTAGTTCAAATTGCTCTTGAATATTTAAGAGATAGATTCCCTAATAAATATGTTGCAATAAAAAGAAGCAAGAGTGGTGATAGATATATAATTATTAATGAATTTAATAAAAGATAATGTCTGATACTATTGCAGCAGTTGCAACTGCTAGTGGTGTAGGCTCGATTGCTATAATAAGGGTTAGTGGAGCCAACTCTTTACAGATAGCTAAGAAGATGACTAAAGAGTTAAATTTCGAGCCTAGAGTTGCTAAATTGTCATCTTTATACAATTGGCAAGATGATTTAATAGATAAATCTATTGTAATATATTTTAAAGCCCCATACAGTTTTACAGGTGAAGATATTGTAGAGTTTCAGTGTCATGGTGGCTCTATAATTGCACAAGAGATTTTAGATAGTGTAGTAAAATATGGTGCAAGACTTGCAAAACCAGGCGAGTTTACACAAAGAGCCTTTTTAAATGGTAAAATAGATTTAACAGAAGCTGAAGCTATTGCAAAAATGATAGAGACCAAAAGTGTAGATGGAGCAAAGGTTTTAGCAAGGCAACTTAAGGGAGAGTTGAGAGATTTTATAGAAAATAGTAGAGATAGACTTATATCTCTACTAGCCCACTCGGAAGTGATGATAGATTATTCACAAGAGGATATACCCGAAGATTTATTAGATAACTTAAAAGTTACACTACTTGAAGTTAAAGCACAATTGGAGAATATTGTTGAGTCTAGCCTTAGAAGAAAGGGTTTAATAGAGGGTTTTTGGTTGGCAATTATTGGTAAACCAAATGTTGGAAAAAGCTCTATTTTAAATAAGATGCTAAATTATGAAAGAGCAATAGTAAGTGATATTGCAGGAACAACCAGAGATAGTATTGAAGAGCAGATACGAATAGGCTCTCATCTGATTAGAGTAGCAGATACTGCTGGAATTAGAGAGGCAACAGATGTTATAGAGCAGCTTGGAGTGCAAAGATCTATAAAATGGTTAGAAGAATCAGATATTATAATAGCTGTCTTTGATGCCTCAAGAGAGTTAGATAGTGAAGATGAGAGGGTATTAAATTTAATAAAAAAAGATGTAGATGCTGAAGTAATTGTTGTATTAAATAAAGTTGATATTGGAATAGATATTGATTACAACAAGTTTGAAGGCTTTAATATTGTTGAACTTTCTGCAAAAAAAAGTGTAGAAGAGTTGATTTTTGAAATTGAGTCTATACTAAACAGTTTTTCTAAAAGTGATGAGTTGATGCTTATATCAAGTCGTCAAATAGATTCGGTAAAAAGTGCGTTAAGAGAGATAGATAGTGCAATAGAGCCATTAGATAGTAGTGAATTGGAGTTTTTTAGTTTTCATATCAATAGTGCGATAAAAGATTTAAATGAGATTACAAAGCCTTACTCTCAAGAGGAGTTGCTAGATAAGATGTTTGGTGAATTTTGTTTAGGTAAATAGTTTTGGATTTTAATGAAATAAGTGTATAATTTTAGATATAGTTTATAAAAAATGGAGTTAATATGAATATTTATAAAAGAGTTCCATTATTAATTGGAGTAGTATCGATTTTTACTGGTTGTAATGTGTATAGACAAGTTACCGTTCCAGATCCAAGCTCTTATGGTGGTAATGAAAACTTAGGCACTGTGGTTGATGGCTCTGTAAGTGGGAATGATAGTGTAGCTGGAACCATTACAGATGGTGGCTCTTCTAGCTCTGGAGAAGTTGTAAAAGAGACTATCAATACAGAGGGTAGCATAATTCCTGTAAAACAGAGTTCAATATCTTCTAAAGATAAAACAGTAGTTAAAAGAATTCCATTTCCTGAAAATGAGTATAGAAAATTATCAACTACTGGACATGCAACAGTAAAGGGTAAAATATATGTTACTACAGCAGGTGGAAACAGAGTATATGGAAAGAATACTCGCTTATATTTAAATCCAGTAACTAGCTACTCTACTCAATGGTATGAAGATAGTTATTTAGGTGGAGCAAAGATGTCTAAGGTTGATCCTAGGCTATTTAACTATTTAAAATTTACAACATCTAATATGAGTGGAGATTTTGAATTTTTAAATGTTCCAGCAGGTAATTACTATTTAATAGGTGTTGTTAAGTGTGGTGTAGCTTGTGGATATGATAAGGTTAAAAATATAAGAATTACCAAGAAGGTATCTGTATCTGGCAGAGGCGTAAAGATAGAAGATTTAACTAAGAGTATAGAGTAGATTAAATTTATTTATATCTCTTAAGGTAGCATTTAAGTCATAGCTTCCTACACATCTTCAATTTACATATATTACCATTTATTTGAATATTATTGGATGTAAGCCTTTAGGCTTACCTAGAATTAGGTAAAATTAAATCTTAATATAAATATTTATCTTGTAAATATAGATAAACTTTTAGATGAAACTAAAGTCTCATATTTAATCTGCTATTACAAAATGGTAAAATATTCTTTATTAATTTTATGTAGAAAGCTATTATTTAAGTTGCATATTCATATATTATCTCACAAAAAGGATAAGTGAATTCATTCTCGTTTATTTGAGATAAAAAAGTTAATTTTGGGCTATTGCCCAATGCCAATGAAATAAGCAAAAATATAATAAAATATGAGTTAAAATAAGTAATGAATAAAGAGATAAAAATGATAAAAAAAAGATATTAAAGAAGTTGGTAAAAGTA
>JALSPE010000004.1 GCA_026986085.1 Campylobacteraceae bacterium
TCTTGCAAAACTCATGAATTGAGAATATTTTTTAGTGTATATTAGATAATATTTTATATCTTTGAAGGACTAGCCTTAGCTAATTCAAAAAGATAGAGAATGAAAGATGATGTGCAATAAATAATATGCTCTTTCATTTAGTTTTGTAAGAAGTCTATTTACTAACTCTTCTCTCTTTGTGAACAGAACGCTTCCATAACCAATTTACCAATAGATAAATCAAATACGAAACAACTATTGAGAAGAAGGCAGTTCCCACATATAGTGGCAATACAATATCATCCCAATGATTTTGAAACCAATCCATTGTAAGTTCTATATTATCTAAACCATCTCTACCTAAAATTAAATTTCCTACCAAATACTCTGCATACCAAAGTGGTGGGTAGGTAAATGGATTACTTAACCAAACTGTTGCTAATGCCAATGGAACATTAAATTTAAACAGTGGGGTGGTAAGTAACACTCCTCCCATCTGAAAAGGCATAGGTATAAACCCCCAAAATAAGCCTACTAACAACCCTCTGCTTATAGCTTTTCTAGTTGTTGCAAAATACTCTCTTGGCAAATTATACTTTTGTAATATTTTATTAAATTTAGAGCTATTTTTACCACGCTTTTTAAAAAATTTTCTAATCATAAATACAACCTTTTAAGCTGAGTTCGATGGAGTATCGTAGTCACAGAAGCCAAAGAATACATTAGATTTTTTAAATCAAATTCGCAGGACTACCCATAGGTAATTCAAGAATTTTATTTAAGAAAGATTGTCTATTATCTTGTAAAGCTGTGACTGTGATAATCCATCAAACTCAGGTTATTACTACTATTTTTTGCAAATTCTATTTAAATATTGCTTTAAATAGGGTTATTAAATAACTTTTTGGTATAATCTTGCAATTTTTTAAATAGGGGTATAAAATGAGTTGGAGTCCAAATAGTTGGAGAGATTTCCCAATAAAGCAACAACCAGAGTATAAAGATATAGATAGATTAAAAGAGATAGAGGGGCAGTTAAAAGAGTTTCCACCTCTAATCTTTGCAGGAGAAGCTAGAGATTTAAAAGATAAACTAGCTCAAGCTGGAAGAGGAGAAGCCTTTATAATTCAAGGTGGAGATTGTGCAGAGAGTTTTGCATCATTTGACGCTGAGACAATTAAAAACCTATTTAAGTTAATTCTACAAATGTCTGTAGTAGTAGCATACTCAAGTGGAAGACCAATAGTCAAGATTGGTCGTTTAGCAGGACAATTTGCAAAACCAAGAAGTAGCGACTTTGAAGAGAAAGATGGTATCAAGCTCCCAAGCTACAGAGGTGATATTATAAATGATATAGAATTCTCTAAAGAGGCAAGAGAGCCAGACCCATACAGAATGATAAGAGCATACTACCAATCTGCAGCAACTATGAACCTTATTCGTGCATTCTCAAGAGGTGGTTTGGCAGATTTAAATGAAGTTCATAGATGGAATTTAGATTTTATAAAAACACACCCTATTGGTCAAAAATTTGAAGAGATTAGCTGTCAAATAGATAAAGCTATGCAATTTTTAAAAGCGGCAGGATTAACTTCTAAAAACACTCCTCAATTAAAGCAGACAACAGTTTATACATCTCACGAAGCACTACTTCTAAATTATGAAGAGGCACTAACTAGAGTAGATAGCATAACTAACGACTACTACAATACAGCCGCGCATATGTTATGGATTGGTGACAGAACAAGAGATTTAGATGGCGCTCACATAGAATACTTTAGAGGAATTAAAAACCCAATAGGTTGTAAAGTTGGTCCATCAATGCAGCCAGATGAGTTGGTATCTTTAGTAAAAGCTCTAAATCCAGATAACGAAGAGGGCAAATTAAACCTTATTGTAAGAATGGGTGCAACAAAAATAGATGAGTTATTCCCTCCTCTGCTAAAAGCTGTTAGAGATGCAAAGCTTAATGTAGTATGGACAATAGACCCAATGCATGGAAATGTAGAAAAAAGCTCAACAGGCTTTAAGACAAGAGATTTTGATAATATTTTAAGTGAAGTAAAATCATTTTTTAAAATACACCAAGATCACGGAACCGTTGCAGCTGGTGTCCACTTAGAGATGACAGGAGAGAATGTAACAGAGTGCACAGGTAGTGCCTCTTGTCCTATTACAGTTGATGACCTCTCTAGTAGATACCATACACAATGCGACCCAAGATTAAATGCAAATCAAGCACTTGAACTTGCATTTATGATATCTGAGATTTTTTAAAAAATTTCAGATAAATAATTTTATAAAAGGTTACCTTTTTGAAAAAAAATGATATCTCTAATATAGCAAACTTGCCAACTAAATATGGAGATTTTAAAATACAAGCATTTAAAGATGCAGATAAAGAGCATCTTGCAATATTTAAACCACCTCTTAGCAACACACCAATAGTGCGTGTCCACTCCGAATGCTTAACTGGTGACACACTAGGCTCTCTAAAATGCGATTGTGGAGAACAACTGCACTACGCCTTAGAGTTAATAGCAAAAGAGGGTGGCTTAATTATCTATCATCGCCAAGAGGGGCGCAATATTGGGCTCTTCAATAAAGTTAATGCCTATGCCCTGCAAGATAAAGGGTTAAACACAATAGAGGCAAATCACCAACTAGGCTTTAAAGCCGATGAGCGAACCTACGATATAGTAGTAAAAATATTAAATCACTTTGGTATAAAAAAGTTAAAACTACTAACCAATAACCCAAAAAAACTAGAGTCGCTAGATGGATTCGAAATTATAGAGCGCCTACCTATTATAATAGAGCCAAACAGTCACAATAGAGATTACTTAAATACCAAAAAAGAGCAATTGGGGCATCTACTATGATTAACCTACTAAAGAGTGCAATTAAAGAAGAGAGTATAGATATAAACGAAGATAGAGTGCTTAAACTAGAACACTATGCAAAAAAATTAAAGTGGTGGAACAAAACACACAATATTACAGGTGCAAAAAGCGATGAAGATATTATAAAAAATATAATAGACTCACTATACCCTATAAAATTTATGCCAAAAAAAAGAACCCTTTTAGATGTTGGAACAGGTGCTGGTTTTCCAGGGCTAATACTAGCTATTGCATGGCAAGATACAGAGGTAACTCTAGCAGAACCTCTAAATAAAAGAGCTTCATTTTTAAGATATATAATCCAAGATTTAGAGCTTAAAAATACTACAGTTTTTAAAAATAGAGTAGAAAAATTACAAGATAAAAACTTTGAGATAGTAACTTCAAGAGCTGTTACAAATACAAAACTGCTGCTTGAACTTACTAAAAATATTACCGATAAAGAGACAGAGTATCTATTTTTTAAAGGCGAAAGAGTATTTGAAGAGATAGACGAGCTAAAAGCTCAGTATATATATGATATAGTTACAAAAAATAGACGCAACTATCTATGGATTAAGGGGCTTAAATGTTCTTAAAAATTATCTTTATATTAGCTATACTCTATGGCTTATATCGTCTATTTGGTGGCTCATTTAAGTTACCAACTGCCAATAAAGAGAAAAAAGAGATAGAGCAAAATACTCTTGTAGAGTGTTGTAAATGTGGTGTATATATCACAAAAAAAGAGGCTAAAAAAAAGGGTGAATGTTACTACTGTGAGGATTGTGCTTAAATGTTAATATTTAACCATAAATATATAGACTCTCCAAAATTTATAGAGATTAAAAATATAGATGAAATTAATAAAACTACACCTAAAGATATCTTACTACTTAGCCAATTAAAAGAGCCATTTAAAGTAGCTAAACACTGTAGAGACAATAGCTTAATATACGCAACAAAGGTAAACTCTATAAAAGAGTCTATATTTGCAAATTCTCTAAACTCAACATACATTATTGCCAATTTAGAGTTGGCAAAAGTATTGCAAAATATAGCTAACGAGTATCTTTGGGATGCTAAAATATTAACCCCAATAAAAGATGATACAGAGTTAGAAAAGATAGCTCTTCTATCAATAGATGGTGTTATTTATAATTTAAAATAAAGGATGAATATGTCAAATTTTGCTTTTTTATTTCCAGGTCAAGGTTCTCAAGCAGTAGGCATGGGAAAAGATTTATATAATAATAGTCAAATTGCTAGAGATATACTAGATAATGCAAGTGAAGCTACAAATATAGATTTTAAAGAGCTTCTTTTTGAAGAGAGTGATAAATTATCTCTTACAGAGTTTACTCAACCTGCAATATTACTTGTTAGTATGATGGCATATAAAAGCTTTAAGAATGAGTTGCCTATAAAGCCAAAATATGCTTTAGGGCACTCTTTAGGAGAGCTTAGTGCCCTAAGTGCAGTAGGTGCATTTGATATAAATGATGCAGTATCTTTGGTAAATAAAAGAGGTTACTTAATGTCTAAAGCTTGTGAAGGTCAAGATGTTGGAATGTTAGTAAGTCTGGGTTTAAGCGATGAAGCTGTAGAAGAGTTATGCCAAAATGCAAGAGATGAAGGCAGAGATGTATGGGCAGTAAACTATAACAGCGATGGGCAAATAGTAATTGCAGGAAATAAAGATGACTTAATTTCACTAGAACCAGAACTAAAAGAGGCAGGAGCTAGAAGGGCAATGCTGCTAAATATGAGTGTAGCAAGTCACTGCCCACTACTCCAAAGTGCCGTAGAGCCATTTAAAGCAGAGTTAGAAAAAGTGCTAAAAGATAGCTTTTTAGCACCTGTAATCTCAAATGTAACTGCAAAACCATACAAGAGTGCTAATGAGACGCTAGAGCTTCTTCCAAAGCAGCTAATTAAACCAGTTCTTTATAAGCAATCTATCCAAAATATAGATAGCGAGATAGATTGCTATATAGAATTTGGTCACGCAAATGTGCTAAAGGGTCTAAACAAAAAGCTAACTAAAAAACCACACTTAAATATAAGTGATATGGCATCTTTAGAGAAGAGTATAAAAGCAATTAACGAGCTTTAAAAAAATAGGAGAATATATTGAAAATAGCAATTTTAGGTGCAATGCCAGAAGAGATAGAACCACTTTTAGAGAGAGTAGAAGATATAACAAGAGTAGATTACGCTAACAACACTTACTACAAAGCCAAATATAAAGGCAAAGAGATAGTTATAGCATACTCAAAAATTGGGTGTGCATTCTCTACACTTACAGCTACAATTTTAATAGAGAAATTTGCTTGCCAAAAGCTACTATTTAGTGGCGTTGCAGGGGCTATAAACGAAGAGCTAAAAATTGGCGATTTAATATACGCAACCAAACTATGCAAACACGATTTAGATATTACAGCCTTTGGACACCCACACGGCTTTGTGCCAGAGGGAAAAGTATTTATCTACCCAAACGAAGAGCTAACCGAAATTGCAAAAGAGGTAGCAGAGTCAAAAAATATTGAGCTAAAAGGTGGAGTAATAGCCACAGGCGACCAATTCATTCACGACAACACCAAAAAAGAGTGGATAAAAACAACATTCAACGCCGATGCCATAGAGATGGAAGGCTACTCAGTAGCCCTAGTATGCGACGCATTAGATGTGCCATTTTTTATACTAAGAGCCATAAGCGACAGCGCCGATATGGATGCAAGTTTTGACTTTGATGAATTCTTAGAAAAATCAGCAAAAGTAAGTGCTGATTTTATCTTGGAAATGGTAGAGAGAGTTTAGCAAGAAGGGGTTGAGAGTTAAG
>JALSPE010000005.1 GCA_026986085.1 Campylobacteraceae bacterium
GAAAGTTAAGGTATTGAATCTTCAATATCATTTTAATAGCCTACCCCAGTTACTTGATTTTACTAAAATTGAGTTTTGTGTTCTAAATTTTGTAACTGCAATTGTTGCATCTTTATTAAATTTAATCTCTCTTTTTTTATGAACAATAATTGCACCATTTGGGTTCTCTTTGATAAACTTTTTTAAATCTTTATCATTTTTTAAAACTATTAAAGGCTTTTTTAATCGCCCCATAAATTGATACTCATTGGCATATTTGCCTAAATGTGCAACTCTTTTGCCACTCTTTTGTAGTTTCGATATCTCGTTAGAGAAATTATGTAAATCTTGCTTCAAGAGATATATGTTTGCAATAAAATGGATAGAGAGTATAAGTAAAAAAGAGTTTAGTGATAGCACTTTTATCAACTCTTTTTGAGTTTTAAATTTATAAAAGAGTAGAAATAACCCATAAGATACAAGCAAAATTGAGCTTATTAGAAAAGCTTTAGAATCTAAAAAATTTCTAATATATCCTTTTATAAACCATGGGGCAATTGCAAAGGCTAAACCTAGCAGTATAAATATCAGTGCTATTAGATATGCTCTTTTAAAGTTGTCTCTACTTATCGATAAGGCTCTTGTTGCTAGTAGGCTAAATGCTAAAAATTCCGGAGCAATATATGCTAACTGTTTACCACTAATTATTGAAAATATTACCAAAGAACCAACAATCCATACAGTTAAAACCTTTAAGCCCTTATCCAATCCTCTATTTTTTATCTCTTTAAGACCAGCCCAAAAATTACTATATAAAAACCATGGCATCAATATAATTGGAATCCAAGGCAGATACCACCAAAATGGGTGTTTGTGGGCAAAAGAGTTTACAGCTCTACCTGCATACTGCCCCCAAAATATTCCATAAGCATACTCTTTCCCACCCAATTTTGCAGCTGGTATTGCCCATATAAGTGCAATTGCTACTCCAACTAAAACAGCAATAAAACCTTTTGTGTAAAAGGATATTTTAACTCTCTTTGGCGACCAATATGATGCAAAAAGATACAGAGGTAGAAGTGGTGCAAGAATAACAGGGCTTTTTGCCAAAATACCAAAACCAATTGCAAAAGCTAAAAGAAGATAAGAGCTTAAACTATCCTCTTTTGCTGCTTTTATACCAGCATATATAGCCAAAGCAACCCAAAAACTTAACATTATATCAAACATCAAGAGCGTAGAGTAGAAAGCAAAAACTACACTTCCAACTAAAACCCAAGGTAGAATTTCTGCTCCATAACTATCATCACTCCAGAGCAATCTATATATTTTATCTCCCAAAATCACTACTCCTATAGCAAAGAGTAGAGGAATTAACCTTACAGAGAATTCATTTACACCAAATATACTCCAATCTAAACAGATTAACCAAAAGAGTAGTGGTGGTTTATGGTCGTATGGCAATCCGTTTAGATGAGGAACCAGATAGTTTTTGCTACTAAACATCTCCCAAGCTACACCGATATATCGTGTTTCATCTATTATCATTAATGGTCTAAAATATATAGCAGTTAAAGTTATTAAAATTAATAAAACAATAGGTGGCAGTAGTCTATTCATAAAACTCTTTTTTTAGTAGAATTATAGCCTATTTTTACTATAATACAATCAATATTAAAAGGAAGTTTATGGATAGATATATAAAAAGAGTATCTTTTATGGTTACCATTTTGGCTATAATATCTTATATCTATTTCGATAGAGCAATTGCACTATATAGTGTAAATGAGCCAAAGGTTATAAAAGATATATTCTCTTTTATAACAAATTTTGGATTAAGCCAATACTACTTAATTCCATCTTTACTACTCTTTTTTATATCTTTAATATATTGTAATAAGAAATTTGCAAATGCCTTTTTATATATATTCACAACAGTTGCACTATCTGGAATTTTGTCTATTATATTAAAGGTAATATTTGCAAGATATCGACCCCCAAAATTTATAAATGATCATCTGTATGGCTTTAACTGGTTTGATTTTGGGTATATAGTAAACTCTTTTCCCTCTGGGCACAGCATAACGGCACTAAGTGCTTATACAGCATTTGCACTTTTGATTCCTCGCTTAAAGTGGCTATTTTTATCTTTAGGGGTATTAATTGCAATTAGCAGAGTAATGGTTGGTGTTCACTACTTTAGCGATATCTTAATTGGCTCTTTAATTGGTTTTTTATCTAGCATATATCTCTATAAAAAATTTTATGGGAGTAGAGTTTGAATTTAAGAGTGTTACTAATTTTACTATCGATAGTTACTTTTTTGTTGCCTTTAGGCATAACACCACTCTTTGATTTAGATGAAGGAGCATTTAGCGAAGCAACAAGAGAGATGTTAAGTAGTGGCAACTATATTACAACTTATCTTGATGGAGCCTTGCGTTTTGATAAACCAATTTTAATCTACTGGCTTCAGGTTTTGAGTGTAAAGCTATTTGGATTAAATGAGTTTGCTCTGCGTCTCCCATCGGCTATTGCTGGGCTTTTTTGGGCATATTTAGTTTACAGGTTTACACAAAAAGAGTTTACACAAAAGGCAGCTTTTTATGCAACTCTTTTTATGATAAGCTCTTTGCAAATAAATTTAATTACAAAAGCAGCAATTGCCGACTCTTTGTTAAACCTTTTTATAGTTAGCTCACTTTTTTCTATCTGGTTATATCTAAAAAGCTCTAACAAAAAGTATCTCTATCTCTCTTTTGCATCCATTGCTTTTGGGGTTTTAACAAAGGGTCCAGTTGCAATTATGATACCTCTTGTAACTCTATTTTTATATCTTTTAATCAAAAAAGATTTAGTAAAATTTTTAAAAATTATATTTAACCCAATAGGCATATTAATTTTTTTAGTAATTGCTATGCCTTGGTATATTTTAGAGTATTTAGAGCAGGGGCAAAAGTTTATAGATGGCTTTTTCCTAAAACATAATTTACAAAGATTTAATTCGACATTCGAGAGCCACAAAGGCTCATTTTTCTACTACTTTCCAGTATTACTTTTAGGCTTTTTACCATTTAGTACAATACTAATTAAGAGTCTATTTGAAGTTAAGAGATACATAAAAGATGACTTGACACTATTTTTACTAATTTGGTTTACATTTGTATTTATATTTTTCTCTTTTTCAGGCACCAAACTACCCCATTACATTGTTTATGGCTATACACCACTATTTGTAATTATGGGAACTTGGGCTGATAAAAACTTTACAAAGTTTACATTTTTAACTACTGCCCCAACACTGCTTCTATTTTTAATATTGCTATCTTTACCGTTTGTTGCAACTTATATTGAACCTAAAAATCTGTATATAAAAGATATTTTAAGTGGTGTAAATAGTAGCTTTGGGTTATTTTATTTAACTTCAATATCAATAGCTTTTGTAACTATTTTGACAATTAAAAGTTTACACATAAAAGTTGAATATAAGGCTATTGCCTATGCTTTAGTATTTACACTTATTGTAAACTTTATAGCAGTTGCATCTTATGGCAATCTAATCCAACAACCAGTAAAAGATGCGGCTCTTTATGCAAAAAAACACAACTTAAAAGTAATAAGATATCATATCACAATGCCTAGTTTTTTAGTATATAGTCAATCTAAATCACTAAAGAGTAAGCCAAAAAGAGGAAGCGTTCTATTGACAAAAAGCAAATCTTTAAAAGATTTTCAAAACTATAAAACACTTTTTTCTAAAAATGGAATATATTTAATAGAGTTAAAGTAGTATGTTTGAGTTAGCTGAGTATATAGGGGTTATTGCATTTGCAATTAGTGGATTTTTTGTTGGAGTCAGAAGCAGATTAGATTTTTTAGGAATTTTAATATCTATATTTTTAACAGCCTTTGGTGGTGGAATAATAAGAGATATAATGGTAGATAAAAGCCCATATAGCTTTACACACTCTATGCCAGGAGTCATTGTAATATCTGTTATGGTGCTTTTAATTATTTTTAAATTTCATAAAAAAGATAGTATTGAGAATAGACCTCTATTTATATTAAGCGACTCAATAGGTTTAAGCTCTTTTAGTATAACTGGAGCAATTAGTGCGATAGAGGCAAATTTTAATCTAACTGGAGTTATGGCAATATCTTTTGTTGCAGCAGTTGGAGGTGGTATAATGAGAGATGTTATAATAAATGAAGTTCCTTTTGTATTTAAAACAGGTTTTTATGGAACAGTATCTTTACTTGTTGGGTTACTTATTTTTATTTTAAATTATATTAATTTACTAAATGGATTTACAATTATCTTTACATTCATTCTAGCATTGTCAATTAGATTGTTTGCTTATTATAAAAAGTGGTCTCTTCCTATGCTTTAGTGGGTCGATTTTTACAGAAGTATTTTTTAGAGAAAGTATTAACCTAAATTATGCAATAGAAATCACCAAATTGGTAATCTTGTTATTTAGATTTAAACTGAACCCTCTAATCTATTTGAGGCAAAATCACAAATAGATTTTTAATATGAATATAAGACGCGAATGAATTCGCGTATCTATTTTCTATTAAATGAAGTAGTAATTTTTAATACTATTTATATAAGGGAGGTTAATTACCCCCTATACTCATATTATGATAGAATCTCTTCTATTGTAATATAGTCTCCTACTCTACCTGTCATTTTTTCAGCATCTGTATTTACTGGTAGTGTTTTTTTACCTGGTCTCCAACCTGCTGGACAAACTTCTCCTGTTTTGTAAGCGTGTTGATGAGCTCTAATTTGTCTAATAAACTCCTCTACACTTCTACCAACTGGTGGAGCTTGAACCTCTTGAGCTACAACAATGCCATCTGGGTTAATTAAAAATCTTCCTCTTAATGCAATACCTGCATCTTCAATTAAAACACCAAATTTTCTAGAAATTTCAGTTGTTGGGTCTGCACCAATTGTAAGTTTTAAATCTTTAAGTAGTGGCTCTGTCTCTGCAAATCTTTTATGTGAAAATTTAGTATCTGTTGAAATTGCCAACACTTCACATCCAAGTTCACCTTTAATTGTATCTAAGTGAGCATTCATAGCTGCAATTTCTGTAGGACAAACAAATGTAAAATCTGCCGGATAGAAACAAACAACGCTCCATTTACCTTTTAAATCATCACTGCTAACTTCTGTATAGTGTCCACTATCAGCATCATATGCTTCCATTTTAAACTCTGGCATTGGTTGTAAAACTAATACTCCTGCTTGACTTCTCTCTTCCACTTTTATCTCCTTATTATTGGCTTCTTTAGCCTCTTTATTATCATAATCTTTTGGATCTGAATCACATGCCATTTTTATATCCTTTACCATAAATTTGGTGACGATATTTTATCTTAATTAATAATTATTGTCAAGTATTTTACTGATTTTATTATTTTTTTTAATCTTTTTATAGAAAGCTGTAGTTTTAGCTTCATTAAAAGTTTACTAGAGAATAAAGATTTCTATCAGACCCTCAAATATATTCGAAATTACAGTCTTAAATAGACTCTTTAGCCCAAATAGACGCGAATAAATTCGCGTGTCCGTTTGTGTTGTTTGAAATTTGTTTTTAAGTGTTAATTTATTGTAAAGTTTTAGCCTAATTTAGTAGAAGTTTTGCAAAGAAGTAGCAAGACTACTTCTCATCACC
>JALSPE010000006.1 GCA_026986085.1 Campylobacteraceae bacterium
GATTAAATTTAATAAAGATGCAACAATTGCAGTTACAAAATTTAGAACACAAAACTCAATTTTAGTAAAATCAAGTAACTGGGGTAGGCTATTAAAATGATATTGAAGATTCAATACCTTAACTTTCGCACTTAAATAATTGCTAGTAGCCTAAAGCTTTTAAAGTAAAGTTTATTAGTTCTTTTTGGATCCTCGAATTTATTCGAGGCAATAGCCCAAATTTACTTTTTAACCAAATAGATGCGAATGAATTTGCGTGTCTGAAAGGAAGTAAAATAATACATAATATTATTAGATAAAGTTCTAAAAATTGATATATAAAATTGACTCTATTACTTAATCTCTACATACAACAAAATGGTTTGTTGAAAAAAGTTGTTATTATCATCACTTACTATTAAATATCTATTTTTCCCAACTCTTGTTAAACCTTCAAAATTCTCTACATGCCAACCCTTGGCACTATCTATTTTTAGTAAAACTTCACTTGGACAAAATTTGCTTTTGCAACTATTAATATAGACCTTTTTTAAAGTTACTACAAATTTTCCAAAAAATCCATTATAGGCTCTCTCTAAAACCAAGATATTGCCATCATCCATAACCTCAATATCACTAATTCCATTTTTTTTATAATCTTCCATCTTAAAGTGCCACTTTTTACCTTTTAGTGAATATATTGTCTGAAATCTAAGTGGTCTCCCTTTTGGTGGCCACTCAAGAGCTGTTATCAAACCATATTTTGGATGAAAAGCCAAAGACTCCAGCGACTTATTTTTAGAGCGAAGCTTTGCATTTTTAAGAGCTTTTGGCAACTTTAAATTTTTTATCTTTACTCCATCTTTGTTAAATAGTGTAACTCTAGGCTTCCCTTCACGGCTTACATATACTCTATTTAAGTTATCTAAAGCAATCCCCTCTGTATCTCTTTTCCATCTTTTTAAAGGTTTGCCATTTCTTCTTTTAAAGTATGTAGATTCAAGCGGGGTAAGTTTAAAATCCCTACTGCTAAAGTTAGCTTTAAATTTATACAATATCCCTTCATCGCTAATCATATAGAGTAAATTTCTGCTTTTATCATAAGCCAAGCCTGATATTTCGCTAAATGGAGTATCTTTAAAATCAGCTTTTAACTCTATTTGCTTAATAAATTTAACTTTGCCTTTATAATTTGCAGCTCTTATATCTAAGCCAAATAGTGTTACAAAAAATATGGCTAAAATAGTTAATATTTTCATTTTTTAGAGGCTCTATACTTTAAAAACTCTTGAATTAAAATTAAAGCAATTCCTAAATCTATCATTACATCTGCAAAGTTAAATACTGCAAAATTAAAACCACAATGCCAATATACAAAATCTGTTACACCATCTCTTGCAAATCTGTCGTATATATTACCCAAAGCTCCACCAGCAAGGAGCCCTACACTTAAAGGATATCTCTTTAGCCACCCTTCACTTATTGTCAAGTATGCAAGTAAACCAATTAGAGCCAACTGAACCCACTTTAACTTATCTCCTAGAAACGAAAGCATACTAAAAGCGACACCTTTATTTATATGAAGCTCCAAAGAGATACATTTGCTTTGCCAATCATACCCAGATAGAAATATATCTTTTAACCCTTGGTCTATAAAAAATACACCAACTAAAGCAAATGCAAATATTACAAATTTTTTCATTATGCTAAAGCCTTTTTAAAGAACTCTACACTCTTATTCATTAAGCTATCAAGTGCCTTTTTATCGCTTCCTTCTAAAAGGAGTCTTAATTTATTCTCTGTTCCAGAGTATCTAAACAGATGCCTGATATCAGCACTCTCAATCTCTCTTTTTAGCTCATCTATACCATCTATATCATCAAGTGGTATCTTGCTTGTTACAATTAAATTCTCTTTAACTTGTGGATATAGTTCAAATTGGTTAAATATCTCACTTGTCTTCTTTCCACTCTCTATCATATAAGCGAGTGCTTGAAGACCACTTAAAATTCCATCACCAGTTGCTGAGTAGTCACTAAAGATTACATGCCCACTCTCTTCACCACCAAAATTTGCTCCAACTTCTCTCATTAAATTTGCAACATTTTTATCTCCAACACTGCTTCTGTGAGTCTCTATACCTCTTTTTGCCAAAAAGTCATCAAGTGCCTTATTACTCATAATTGTTGTAACAAATTTCTTATTGGCTAGTAACCCCTTCTCGTCAAGATAACAAGCCAAAGAGCCCATTAGCTTATCTCCATCTACAATCTCACCATTTTCATCTACTAAAACAATTCTATCGGCATCTCCATCTAGGGCAATACCAATATCGGCTCTATACTCTCTTACTGCATTTGCCAAAACTTCTGGATGCATAGCCCCACAAGTCTCATTAATATTATACCCTGTTGGGTCGTTTGCAATTACTTTAACATCAGCTCCTAGCTCCTCTAAAATTATTGGTCCAGCCTTATAACCAGCCCCATTAGCACAATCTATAACAACTCTTATACCATTAAGCGTTAATTTTTTTGGAAATGAATTTTTAATATGAACAATATATCTACCCTCTGCCAAATCTATTCTTTTTGAACGACCAATATTTTTATCTACACATTGAGAGCCTTCAATCAACTCTAAATTATCATAAATTTCTGCAATCTTTTGCTCTGTCTCTTTGCTTAATTTATTCCCTTCACTATCAAAAAACTTTATACCATTATCGTAAAAAGGATTATGGCTAGCACTTATCATAATACCAGCATCACAACGCATATTAGTTGTAATAAATGCAATAGCAGGAGTTGGCATAGGACCAATTTGAATAACATCAAATCCAACAGCAGTTAAACCTGCTACTATTGCATTCTCTACCATATATCCGCTTCTTCTTGTATCTTTACCAACTAGTATCTTTTTTGTTTTTGCAAAATCTTTAAAGTATATTCCAGTTGCCATTGCCAAACGCATAGCAGCTTGTGCAGTTACCTTCTCTCCAGCTTTCCCCCTAACACCATCTGTTCCAAAAAGTCCCATATTCAAACTCCCTTGTAAATAATTAATAGAATTTTACCTAAAAAAGCTATTTTTTATGCTATTTAATTGATATTTAATGATATTTTTGATAATATTCGCCAACTTTAAACCTAAATTTTCTAGGTTTACAAAATTATCAATCCTAAGGAAAGTTTTATGGCAAATCATAAGTCTGCAAAAAAGAGGGCAAGACAAACAATTAAGAGAACAGAGAGAAACAGATACTACAGAACGCGTCTTAAAAATATTGTAAGAGCAGTTAAAGATGCAGTAGAAGAGGGCAATAAAGAGGCAGCACAAGAGGCATTTAAAGTTGCTAACAAACAACTTCACCACTTTGTTAGTAAAGGTTTCTTAAAAAAAGAGACAGCTTCAAGAAAAGTTAGTCGTTTAAATAAATTAGTAAATTCACTAGAGGCTGCATAAGCTCTCTAAAACCACTTTAGACCATTTTTGGTCTATACTACAAATATATTTCCATAAAATAGGAAACCCTATGCTTAAAGAAAAACTACAACCATTTATAGATAGATATAACGAAATTACAACTCAACTTAGCTCTCCAGAGATTGCAAGTGATATAAAAAAGATGACTGAGCTTAGTAAAGAGCAGTCAAATATGGAAGAGCTTGTAAATAAGGCAAAAGAGTATATAGAAATTAGTGAAGCAATCGAAGAGAATAAAGAGATGCTTGGAGATGAAGAGTTTGACGAATTGGCAAAAGAGGAGTTGGCACAACTTGAACCAAGATTATCAGAAATTGCAGAAGAGATTAAAATTTTAATGATTCCAAAAGACCCAAATGATGATAAAGATATCTATATCGAAATGCGTGCAGGAACAGGTGGGGATGAGAGTGCTCTATTTGTAGAAGATGCATTTAAAATGTATGCTAGATATGCCGACAAACAGGGTTGGAAAGTAGAGATAGTAAGCTCATCAGAAGGCACTGCTGGTGGATATAAAGAGTTAATAATACTTATAAAAGGTGAAAATGTTTACTCTAAATTAAAGTATGAGGGTGGAACACACAGAGTTCAAAGAGTTCCAGCAACCGAAACACAAGGTAGGGTTCATACATCTGCAATTACAGTTGCTGTAATTCCAGAAGTAGAAGATGTTGAAGTAGATATTAAACCAAATGAGATTAAAATGGATGTATATCGCTCTAGTGGATGTGGTGGGCAAAGTGTTAATACAACCGATTCAGCAGTAAGATTAACACATACCCCAACAGGAATTGTGGTTGCAATTCAAGATGAAAAATCGCAACACAAAAACCGTGATAAAGCGATGAAAATTTTAAAAGCAAGAGTTTACGAAGCTCAAATGAGAGAGCAGATGGATAAATTAGCAGCCGATAGAAAACTACAAGTTGGAAGTGGAGACAGAAGCGAAAAGATAAGAACCTACAACTACCCACAAAGCCGTATTACAGATCATAGAATTGGCTTAACAATTTATGCACTAGATGATGTTATGAACAATGGCGCACTAGATTTAGTAATAGACCCCCTAATAACCCACGCCCAAGCCGAAGCCCTAAAAGCTGCAGAAGAGAGTATATAATATATTTAGCAAAATAAGAGGCTTGATTTTTTGATTAAGCTATCTATTCTGAGCTATTTTTGGTTAATCTAATTTAACTTCTATCTCGCTACCCAAATCAAAAAAGCCAACCATCTGCTCTGAACCTATTATCTCTATAAGTATTGCATCATATATTCTATTGTAAACCTCTATACCACTCTCATTTAACGCAACACAACCAATTGATAGAGCATACTTTCCAAGTTGTAAATTTGCATTTTGCTTAAACTCTACAGTAGCAATCTCTCCTTTTTTAAAGCTACCAGTAATTTTGTGCTTCATTGCCGTATTAGTGCCTGTAATTTCAAGACCTTTGCTATCTTTGATAGTAAAAGCAAAAATTGGGTCATCTATATCTTCATGAAATTTTACTTTAATTATTATGGTAAATAAAGAGTTAAAATTCACTATTGCAGATGCCTTGTTATTCTCATCTAAGACCCCATAATCGATAATCTCTGCTTTTAAATTTCCGTAACTATCTAACTCTACATTTTGTTCAAAATATGATTTAAGTAACTTATTGCTCTCATCTGCTTTTGGCAACTTCTCTTCATCATCGCTACTTTTAGAACTCTCTTGATTATAATAGCTATTTGTTAAAACTTTTTTAAATACATCAACTGCCTCTTTTGGGCTACTATCAAATATAAGCTCACCATTATCTATAACAATTCCACGATTACAATATCTAATAACAGTATCAAGGGCGTGTGTTACAAAGAGGATTGTTTTGCCTCTTTCTTGAAACTCTTGGAATTTCTTATAGCACTTCATCTGAAATGCCATATCACCAACACTCAAAGCTTCATCTACAATTAAAATATCTGGATCTACATTTATAGATACAGAAAAAGCAAGTCTTGCAAACATACCAGAGCTATACATCTTAACTGGCTGATGAATAAATTCACCAATATCTGCAAACTCTAAAATATCATTAATCTTTGGCTCCATCTCTTCGCGGCTATAGCCCATTAGAGTTCCATTTAGATAGATATTTTCTAAACCTG
>JALSPE010000007.1 GCA_026986085.1 Campylobacteraceae bacterium
TAGAATATACCAAGCAACCAGAGTGGGTAGAGGAATTTGATTTTGAAAGACACTTTGAAGATTATAAAAAGTGCAACGACTACTATCATTGGAGAGTCTCAAGATACTATAACTATATAGATAGTAATAATAATAGAGAGACATTTAGCCAATTAGCCTTTGATTTAGCATCTATTGAAGATGTAGAGAACTACTCAAATTTGACATTTGACTACGACCCAAGTTTTGAAGAAGTTAAATTTGTAGAGATAAAAGTATATAGAGATGGCAAGTGGATAGATAAAGGCAGGGATGCCAAAGTAGAGATACTGCATAGAGAGAATGAACTAGAGAGTTTGGTATATAGTGGGAATAAAACGCTATCTATTATGCTTTATGATATAAGGGTGGGTGATATACTCCTATATAGCTACCAAAGAGTAGGCGATAATCCTGTATTTAAAGACTATTTTACCCTCTATCTTCGCTCTAAAAACAGATATGACTGCTTCTTTGAAGAGTATATAGTTGTATTGGATAAAAAGATAGATAGTAAATTGGAAATTAGATACTTTAATGGTGCTCCAGAGTATAAAAAAGAGGAAAAGAACGATTTAATTTACTATAAAGATAGAAGAGTTGAGCAAAAAGCTATTAAAGTTTACGATAGAGAGCCATCTTGGTATATTAAGTGGGGGTTGGCAATATTTACAAATTCTCACTCTTGGGAAGAGGTAGTAAATTGGGCATTAGATATCTATAATGACTCAATTTATGAAAGTAGTGAAGATATAGATAGAGTTGTGCAAGATTGCAAAAATTATAGTAGCAACAAGGCTAAACAAGTTGAATATGCACTATCGTTTGTTCAAGAGAGTATTAGATACTTCTCAGACTCTTCAGGGCTTGGTGGTATTGTTCCTGTATCTGCTAAAGAGTCGCTCAAGATGAGGTTAGCCGATTGTAAAAATAAAGTTGTTTTGTTAAAGAGTATATTAAACCAATTGGGTATTGAGAGCTATCCCGTATTGGTAGATACCTATGATAAGCATAAAATTAAAGAGTATGGTGCTACACCAGCAGCATTTAATCATATGATTATTTTAGCAAAAATTGATGACAAAGAGTATTGGCTAGATGCAACAAAAACATCACAAGGTGGCAATTTAGAGCATATAGTTCAAGCAGATTATGGATATGGCTTAGTATTAAGAAGTGGCGATAAAGATTTAACTAAAATGGATATTAAAAATATTAGATATAGTGACATTAAACACACTTTTGATTTAAGAGAAGAGAGTGCAAAAATGACTATTATCTCTAAATATTATGGAATAGAAGCAGACTATGTTAGGTCTTTAACAAAAGGTAAAGAGTTAAATAGCTTTAGAGAGAGTCACTTAAACTATTTTAAAGAGATATATCCAGAAATTCAGGTAGAAACACCTATTTATACAGAAGATAATAGTCAAGAGAATATATTTACAGTTTATGAATCTTACGATTTAGGAAGAGCTTGGATATTTGATAAAGAGGAGAATGAATACTATTTTATTTTTAGAAACCCAGAGATAAACTCGTCATATTGGGTGCCAGAGAGTATTAGAAGAGATAGCCCATATGCGATGTTATACCCTTTGGAAGTTACTGAGAGTAGAGATATATACCTACCAAAAGATTATGCATTTGATAAAATAACAACTGCAAAAGAGGATAATAAATTCTTCTATTTTGAAAAGAGTGAAAGTTATGATAAAAAGAAGCACCTCTTAAAGCAAAAATATAAATACAAAGCAAAAGTAGAAGTAGTTGAAGCTAAAGATACGCAAGAGTATAAAAAATTGACCAATAAGATATATGGAAGCTACACAATTTGGGACTACGATCCATATGATGAATCAGGATATTTAAGTGCAAAAAATATTGCACCAAATAAGCAAAAACCCTATATAAAAGTAATGCAAGAGTATGACTTTACACAAGAGAAACCAATACTTAATGTTGTTACAAAATATTATGATTACGAAGCCAAATATTTGAATAGAAAATTAAATTCAAAGGGAGAAAAGAGCTTATCTGAAAGCTATTTAGATTTTTACAAATACTATCACAAAGGAATAAAAGAGAAAAAGAGTGCAGAGTTTGAATTCTCAGAAGATGGAAAAGTGGCTACCGTAAAAGAGTATTACATATTAGATAGTATGTGGGATGAAGATTACGAAGATGAAAAAATGATATATCTGCCAAATGATCATATAGCACATGCATACAAATATCCAAAATCTGATGAAAAAGAGCCAATAAAGGTTGATTTTCCTAGCTTTATAGAGCTTACAAAAAGTGTAAATGTAGGGAAAAAACTCTCACTAAAGAGAGTTAGATTTAAAGAGAAAAACAAATTTTTTAACTATTCAAGAGAGCTAGATATTGCAAAAGATAAAAAAAGCTTTACAGCTAGATATAGCTACCAATCTCTAAAAGAGATAATTGAGCCAAAAGAGTTTAAAAAATATAGACAAAAAACAGATGTAATAGATGATGCCTTTAAATTAAGTGAAGATGATATTGATGAACTTGACTTTTGGCAAAAGCTATTTCTAATACTATTTAGCCTTTTTGCTATATATGTTATCTTTAAAATGTTCTCTTAATTGGTGTTGCAATAACAGTGTTAGATGCTAATAATCTATTGAACTCAGGTTAATAGAATTGACTCTCTCTTGAGAGTTCTTAAAATAGCTATATTTTTATCTATAAAAACTCTATTTATACAAATCTAAAGCAACTTTAACAATAAACGGCTATAATTCTATTTAACATAAATAAGACATAAAATATATTTTAATTACGAAAATTGGGTTTATGCTAATATCTGAATAAGGAAAGTGAATGCAATACAGTAAAGTTAGAGAAAAAATTAAAAACAGTCCAAAAACTTGGCTAGTTACGGGTGTGGCTGGGTTTACTAAGGCTAACTTAACTATAATGAACTTTTTAATAAGAGATAACTATAACTTAGTTTATGTAAAAGTGATGGAAGAGTATAAATGATATCAAAATTAATAGAACTTCTTAGTAAAAGAGATAAAGAGTTTCTGTTCTTTATGGTATTTTTCTCAATATTTATCTCACTAATAGAGACAATTGGTGTTGGTGTGATAATGCCATTTATCTCTGTTGCTAGTGATTTTTCTCTTATTGAGTCTAATAGATATTTTAACTTAATATATAACTATTTTGGTTTTAATAGTGCAATAAATTTTGTTATTGTATTTGGTGTAGGATTAGTATTTTTTTATGTAATTAGAGCTCTTTTTAACTATCTATATATCTACTACTTAGCCAAGTTTACAAAAGGTAGATACCATATATTTGCATATAGACTATTTAAAAACTATATGGGGCATAACTACAAAGATTTTATTGAGAAAAACTCTGCAAATATTATAAAAACAATAGTAAATGAAGCTAATAATTTAACCTTTCTAATGGAGCAATTACTATTAATGATAAGTGAAATATTTGTTATTACTTTTATTTACACTTTTTTACTATATATAAATTGGAAAATGACACTGCTTTTGACTATCTATCTTGGCATTAATATACTATTTCTTAAAACTACTATCTCTCCTAAAATTGCCAAATATGGCAAATTAAGAGAGGAGGCACAAAGTAGTTTTTATAATATTTTAAGTTCATCAATAGGTAACTTTAAAATATTTAAATTAAGAGGAGAAGAGGAGTCAATTGCTAATAAATTTGCTATATCTTCTCATAACTTTGCAAAAGCAAATATTATTAACCTATCTTTGGCTCATCTCTCAAGACTATTTTTAGAAGCTATAGGCTTCACTTTGGTTGTAATTATAGTTATCTATTTAGTATATACAAATAGAGATGATATTAGCTCACATCTATCTATTTTAATGGCATTTGTTTTGGGACTATATAGGCTAATGCCAAGTGCAAATAGAATAGTTTCATCTTATCATCAAATACTATTTGTATATAAATCTTTAGATATTGTTCATAAAGAGCTTATCTATACTCCAGAAGAGTTAGGGGATGATAGTATAGAGTTTAAAGATAAAATAAGATTAAAAAATATCAGCTTTTCATATATAGATGGTAAAGATATTTTAAAAGATATCAATTTAGACATAAAAAAAGGGGAGAGGGTTGGAATAGTAGGAGAGAGTGGTAGTGGCAAAAGCACACTTATAGATATATTAATAGGGCTCTATCTTCCAAATAAGGGAGATATCTATATTGATGATACTAAATTAGATAAAAATAATTTAAAATCTTGGAGAAAAAAGATAGGCTATATTCCACAAGATATATATCTATTAGATGCAACTATTGCTCAGAATGTAGCATTGAGTGAAGAGTATGATGAACAAAGAGTAATAAAGGCATTAAAACAGGCAAATATATACGATTTTTTAGTAGAGCATCATGATGGTTTAAATACATTAACGGGCGAAAATGGAGTAAAATTAAGTGGTGGTCAAAAACAAAGAGTCGCAATAGCAAGAGCCCTTTATCATAACCCAGAAGTATTAGTGCTAGATGAGGCTACATCTGCACTAGATAGTGATACAGAGTCAAAAATAATGCAAGAGATATATGCATTAGGTAAAGATATAACTATGATAATAATTGCCCATAGAGTTAGCACTCTTGATGGTTGCGATAGAGTCATTAAATTAAATAGAGGTGTAATAGATGAGTAGTAAACTATTTTTAACACTATTTACACCAACTTACAATAGAGCTAATAAGTTACATAGAGTCTATGATAGCATAAAATCCCAAACACTTTTAAATGATGATAATGGATATATATTTGAATGGATTATAGTCGATGATGGCTCAAATGATAATACAAAAGAGTTGGTGCAAAAGTGGATAGAAGAGAGTGATTTTCCAATTAGATACTACTATCAGGAAAATAGAGGAAAACCATATGCAACCAAAGAGGGTATAGAGAAGGCAAATGGGGAGTTATTTTTAATTTGTGATAGCGATGATGAGTTTTTACCTGAAACTTTTGAGACATTTTATAATACTTGGTATAATTTTAGTGATGAGGAGAGAGATAAGTGTGGAGGTATTGGAGTTTTGTGTAAAGATCAATTTGGTAACCGTATAGGGTGTGATTATCCAATTGAACATCAGTTGATACCATCTATTGACGCTGTATTTAAATGGAAAGATATAGGTTTGGGTGAGACATGGGCTGCTCTTAAGAGTGAAAATCTAAAAAAAGCATTTAAAATACCCAATACAGCTAAAAATCTAAAGTTTATACCAGAGAGCTTTTTTTGGAGTCGTATTGTTTTTGAGTTAAAACCATACTCATATTTTATAAATAAAGTATTAAGGGTGTATTATAGAGATGAGGATGATAATATAAGTGAAAATATCAGAAATAAATACCCTGAAGGGTTTTTATTTGAGTCTGAGTGGTTTGTAAAAAGGTATTTTAATATTGCCCTAAAGTATCCAAAGGTCTATTTAAAACACTTAATTAAATATATATATTTTTCATGGAAGGTTAG
>JALSPE010000008.1 GCA_026986085.1 Campylobacteraceae bacterium
TAGATATAGATAGCATATCTTTATCTCCACTACTATCACCATATCCATAGATGGTTTTAAACTCTTTAAGGTTATATTGCTCTTTTATTCTATTTACTTTCTCAATGCCATAACAGTTTTTTGTTAGTAATCTTCCACTAAATTTTCCATTTATAAACTCTAATTTGGTAGAGATTAACTCTAAATTTTCTCTTTTACACCATGGTTTTAACCAACACTCTATAGATGCTGATACTATAACTACTTTAACTCCATTTTTTTTGTGTTGCTTTATCTCTTGTAGAGCTTTTTTCCTAACGATATTATCTATTTTATTTAAAGAGTAATTTGTAGCTAACTCTTTAAATTTGTCCTCTTCAATACCTTTAAAAAAGTATGATAGCATATACTCTTTTGCTTTATAGTTTGGTATAAGTTTTAATTTGAATGCAATTAGCATTGGAGATAGGTATAGCACTCCTAAAAAAAATTTAATATCTCCTACACTATATTTTGTAAACTCTATAAATGTATCTTTAGTAGTTATAGTTCCATCAAAATCAAATAGTGCAATTTCTCGCATCTATATACTCATATTTTTAAATTTCCACTCTGGAATAGTTTTTATAATAAGCATAATATATCTCCAAAACCATTTTGTATATAATATATCTTTACCTTTTTGTTGAGCATTGAATATATCTTTTGCAACCTCTTTAGGTGTTGCAGTTAATTTTTTAGGTAAATCTAAATCTTTTGTCATCTGTGTATCTACAAAACCTGGTTTTACAGTTAAAACTTTAACATTTACACTACTTAATCTATTTCTTAGCCCTGAGAGATATGTAGTTAGAGCAGCTTTTGCTGAACCATATATATAGTTACTTTTTCTACCTCTATCACCTGCAACAGAGCTTATTCCAACTATAAATCCCTCTTTTCTCTCTTCAAAATCATTAGCAACTATATTTAATAGACTTACCACTCCTGTATAGTTTGTATCAATTATTCTTTTAGCTTCATTAAAATCTTTTTGAGCAAGCTCTTGATTTCCTAAATAACCAACAGCAGTAATTACTCCTACTGGTTTTTTATCGAGACTATTATATATCTCTTGGTGGCTTTTAAAATTTAAAATATCCAACTCTACTAATTTAGCTTCTATTTGGTATCTAATAGTTAAATCTTTAGCAAAAGCATCTAAAGTATCTATTTTTCTCCCTGCTAAATAGATATTATATCCACTATTTGCATACTCTCTTGCTACTGCTTTTGCAATATCACTTTTTGCTCCAACTATAAGTATATAACTCATATCTTTACCCTTTTTGATTGTAGTGATTGAAATCTTTTATCAAAGCCCATCTCTTTGCGATATTCTCTAAATTTTTCTATATTAGGATAACCCTTCTCGAAATTCTCTTTACTTACTCTTACATCTTTTGTTAAATATATTCTACCACCATATTTTAAGACAATTTCATCCAATTTATCTAATAGCTCAAATAGTCCTGGTTCAATTTTAAAATCTAATGCTAAACTATAACCTTCCATTGGAAAAGATAACCAGTTGTCATTTGCCTTTCCATATAACTTTAAAACTGCTAAAAACGAGCCTTTTCCAGAAGCTGATATTTCATATAGTATCTCTTCTAATCCCTTTAAACTCTGCTCTTTTGGTAAAATAAATTGATATTGGGTAAAACCATTTTTACCATATATCCTATTCCAATGCCCTATTGCATCAAGAGGATAAAAAAATGTATCTATATCAACTTTTTGTTTACTTATTCTCTCTTTTACTTTTCCATAATATAGCCAGTTAAATGCCTTTACACTAAGATTATTTAAGGCAAAAGTTGGAAAATTAAATGGAATACTTTTTTGTTTTTTTAAATTATAACTTAAATCTCCATCTTCTAAAAAATCTCCAACCATCAGTAGGCATCTGCCAATACTATCACCTTTTGCTAAGCAATCAATCCAAGCTACAGAGTATGGCATATCTTTATACTCTTCAAAAGCTTCAAAAGTCTCTTTTAGGTTTGCAGTTTTTATGGTTGTTTGGTCGATATATTTTGATTTTATCTTTTTTAAGTATATTTTGGCATCTAATATAACACCTGTTAAGCCCATTCCTCCACAAGTTGCTCTCCAAAGATCTGGATTTGACTCTTTTGTGCATACCTCTATCTTACCACTATCTAAAAGAATAGTAAACTCCTCTACACACTCTGAAAAACACCCTTCAATATGGTGATTTTTACCATGAATATCAGAAGCAATAGCACCACCAATTGTTATTAGTTTTGTTCCTGGAGTTACCTTTAAAAACCAGCCTCTTGGCACAAAATGTTCTAAAATTTCAGATAATAAAACACCAGCTTGAACATGTAGCAATCCACTTTTTTGATCAAAATCTAAAAATAGATCTTTTTCTCTAACTTTAACTATATTTTCTCCAAGGGCACTATCTCCATAACTTCTTCCATTACCATATGCAATATACTCTTTATTATCTTCAAAATTTAAACTATTACTATCCCAATATTTAATTAAATTTGCCTCAATTACTGGGTAGTTACCCCATGCACTTATTTTACTCACTTTAATTCCTCTCTTCTATAACTCTAAAACTAAGATATTTATGTCCAACAAAACTTGTAAATACTGGAAAAGCTACTCCTATAGCATGAGCTATGGCTTTAGGATAGAGTGTAAAATTTATTGTTGGAAAAAACCAATTTGCCAAACCTACACTAATAAGATATGTCTGAATTACAGCGACAATATTTACCAAGGTAAAGTAATAAAACTCTTTGAAAGTGGAGTGGGAACTTTTTTTAAATACAAAGAGTTTAGAGAGTGTAAAAGCAGTAATCATACCAGTTATATATGCAACAATTACAGCATTTCCAAAGCTCATATATTGGTTATAAAAAAAGCGACTTCCAAAATTTACTACAGCTGCAATACCTCCAGCAACCAAAAATGCCAAAAACTCTGTAGATTTAAAAATTTTAATCATTAATAGCCCTTTTTGCCATATCTCTTCCATATCCTATAGACTCTGATATTCCTCTATCTTCTGGATAGTAGTATGAGGTATCAGCAATCCAAAGACCTTTTATTGGTAATTTTGCATCTGGAAGAGAGTCTAGATAGTTTGGCTGACATATTGGCTGAGCATAGTGATATCTATGCACTTTTACATCTAAAATATTCTCTTCATCTATATTAGGATTAATTTTTTTAAAATATTTTTTTACTTTTGAGATATATACTTCATCATCATCCCTATATTTAGGATTGCTTTGAGGCATATAGTATGGAACATAAACAATATGTCCAACTTTATCATTTAAATTGCTATACTCTATTATTCCTGGTATATCCATCTCATCATCATTTGTATTTAGCCAAAAATTTTGAGTTAGCGGTTTATCTAATTTTGCAATTACACATACACCTGCTATATTAATTTTGGATTTAAATTTATTTAATATATCTTCTGGAAGATTTGGGGCAATTTTTGGAATAATAGGTAGAGGAATGGTAGATATTACAGTATCGAACGAATAAAACTCTCCATTAGATACTACACCCTTAACTCTGCCATCTTCTATTTCTATTTTTTCTATTTCACTTGATAGTCTAATTTTGCCACCATTTTCTAAAATATAGTTGTTCATTGCTTCTAAAAGAGTTTTGGAGCCTCCGCTTAAATAGCCTAATTTCTCTTTCATTAAAGAGTATCTTGAGTTACCTATTCTTCTTATTCTACTCCAAATCCAAGGTGCAGATAGATTGGTTGAATATTCATAGAATTTTTGGTAAAAGAGTTTATGCCAAAGTATATTATAAGCCTCTTGCCCAACCCATTTTTTTACCCAAGTTAGAGCATCATATTTTTCTAAAGGTTTCCAATTTTTAATCTTAGTAGAAACAAATGCATGAAGAGCATATCTAAACTTTGCACTAAGACTTAAGCCTTTAAATTTTAAAAGAGCAATAGGATTACCCCAAGGCTGTAATCTATTTTGATACCAATAGCCCATTTTTGTAGCTCTCCAGTTAAGTTTGTCCTCTATGTTTAACTCTTTTAATATATTAAAAAAATCATAATCAGATGTGCAGTGAAAATGGTAGTATCTCTCTATCTCAATACCACCAAAATCAAACATTGCAGCCATTCCACCTACTCTATCATCTGCTTCAAATAGAGTGGGCTTAAAACCTTGCTTTACCAATTCGTAAGCAACTGCTAAGCCCATTGGACCTGCACCTATAACTGCTATCTCTTTATTCACTAAGCCACTCCTACTAAAATTTTAATATTATTTTACTATATTTTGGGTCATTAAATGTTTCTCTCATTGCATCTTCAAATGGTGTTGGCTCAACTCCAAAAATATCCCACCACTCTATTAACTCAAATTCATCATCTGCTACAAGTGCATCTAATTGCTGTGTTGTAAATGGTGGATTTTTACTAAATAGAGCATATGTTGCCATTAAGCCCTTAAAGAGTTTAAATGGTATCTTAACAATTGGTGTTTTTAAGCCTTTTACTCTTTTGATTGTTCGTATGATATCTATATAATCAATCTTCTCTTTGCCTGTGATATTGTATATTTTATTCTCAGGTTGCATCTGCATAGCACTAATAATAATACGACAAAAATCTCTCTCGTATAGTGGTTGCCTCATATATTTTCCATCTCCAGGTATTGGAAAGAAGGGAACTTTTTCCATAAAACGGCTAAGCCAACCTAAATGTTTTCTATCAAACCAACCAAACATTAGAGTAGGTCTTAATACACAATATTTAACCCCAGACTCTACTACAAGTTTCTCTTGCTCTTTTTTTGTATTTGTATAAAAATCATTAGCAACTGAATTTACGACAGATGAACTTATATGAACAAGATATGGAATATTATACTCTTTAATTACCTCTAAAATCAATTTTGTTGATTCTATATTATTTTTAATAAATGGCTCAATTGTTGGTGCTCCAATTTGTGCTTGAAGCATTAACACAACTGAGGCATCTTTGAATGCATATTTCCAATCTCCATCTTCTGATAAATCAGCCTCAATAACTTCAATATCTGGATGTAACTCTTTTAAAATTTTAGTATTTTGAGGATGCTTATCTATTGCTACTAAATTATTGAAACCTTGCTCTTTTAACTCAACAATTAGATTTTGCCCCACCAATCCAGCAGCTCCTGGAATAACAATTTTTGCACTCTTATCCACTCTTCTTCCTTTAATATAAAATTATAGCAAAAGTTATAATCCAAAGCAGTATAGCCACTTGAATTACTCTATCTTTTATTAAGATTTTTGTTGGGCTACCACTTGCCTCTTCTACAAAAGTTATTTGCATATATCGCATTATACCAATAATAACAAATATTAAAGTGATATATAATTTATCACTTCCAACTCTGTGGATAACTTCTGGTGATACACAATACATTAAATATGCTACAATGGTAACTCCAGCCATTAAACTCATACTCATATCTAAAAATTGCAGATTATA
>JALSPE010000009.1 GCA_026986085.1 Campylobacteraceae bacterium
ACTAAGTTAGAAACAGACAAAGAAACCAACCAATGGAACCCAGAAAAATACACCAAACACACCGCCTTTGTCTCACAATTAGCCTTGCCTGTGGTAGAATTATTAAACCCACAAAAAGATGAATGCATACTTGATGCAGGATGTGGTGATGGGACTTTGGCTGTAGAGATAGAAAAGTATGGTGCTAAGGTAGTAGGTATCGATACGAGTGCCGAGATGGTAGAGGCTTGTAAGGCTAAAGAGATAGAAGCCTATGTAGCTTCAGTCACAGCATTGCCCTATGCAAATGAATTTGATGCTGTATTCTCCAATGCGACATTGCATTGGGTCAAAGATGCCAAAAGTGCAGTAGAAAATATAGCAAAATCCCTTAAAAATGGTGGGCGGTTTGTCGCAGAGTTTGGGGGTGTGGGCAATATGCATCATCTGGTAGTGGCAATGCAACAAGTATTTGATAATCATCCAGAGTTTGGCGCATTTGAAAATCCATGGTATTTTCCTAGTCCTAAAGAGTATCAAGCGTTATTAGAATCAGCAGGTTTTGAAGTAAAATACATAAAGCTAATCCCTCGCCCAACACCAATGGATAGCATTACTAAGTGGATTGATATATTTGCTAATGGCATTTGCAATAACTTAACACCTTCACAATTTGAAACTTTCAAGCAAGAGGTAGAAGAGATTTGTAAAGATATATTGCTTGATAAAGATAAAAATATCTGGATGTTAGATTATGTTAGGCTTAGGGTTAAGGCTATTTTGGTTTAAATCAAGCTTTTACACAATAAAAACAACTCTAATGTAAATTTGAACTAAATATTGTTTTACATCAATAAAACTATATTGATAATATGGTAAAATACTCTAAGTGCAAGGAGTCTTTTATGAAATATATATTTTTTATAGCTTTAATTGTATCTATATCTTTAGCAGATGGAAAAAAGGTGTTTGAGACTTACTGTTGGGGGTGTCATCATCAAAGTGCAGTTGCGTTTGGTCCTCCTTTTAGCCAGATAGCTTCTAAGCGAAGTGCTGCTGAGATTAGGGCTATGATAGCCGACCCAGAAGGTGTTTCTAAGATATTTGGATATAAAAGAAATGCTATGCCTGCGTTTAAACTAAATGAGCAAGAGTTAAAAGATATATCTGCTTATATATTAAGTTTTAAGCCAAAAGAGAGCAATATTACTAAAGATATTAACAAGACAAAGGATAAGTAGTGTTTAGATTATCAAATCTTTTAAAGTCGGTTGTAGAAGATAAGCCTAGTAGAGTTTTAGATGGAAGTATTGCAATTTGGAACTTTACTAACAGGTGTAATCTCTCTTGTTTGCACTGCTACTCTAAAGCTACACTAGATAGTAAAGATTTGCTAAGCACTAACGATATTCTAGCAAATTTGCCAAAACTCAAAGAGAGTGGAGTTAAATTTTTAATATTTAGTGGGGGAGAGCCATTAACAAGGCATGACCTCTTTGAAATTGCAAATAGTTGCAAAGAGCTAGGGATTGTTACATACCTATCTACAAATGGGCTTTATGTAAAAAACTCTAATGCTAAAAAAATTCTTGACACTTTTAACTATGTTGGAATTAGTATAGATGGAAGCCCTAAAATTCATGATAAATTTAGAGGTTTAGAAGGTGCTTTTGAAGAGTCTATGAAGGCAGTTAGGCTTTTAAATAGTTATAATTTAAGTAAAGTTGGTATTAGATTTACTATTACAAAAGAGACACTACCAGATTTAGAGTTTATATTTGAGTTATGCGAAAAAGAGCGTATTCCAAAAATATATATTTCTCATTTAGTTTACAGTGGCAGAGGGCTTGATAATTTAGAGATGGATATATCAAAAGAGCAAAGAGTAAAAGCTGTTAATTTTATTATTGATAAAGCTTTTGAATATTATAAAAATGGTAGAGATATTGAAATAGTAACTGGAAATATGGAGATGGATGCAATTGTTTTTTTAGATAGATTTGCAAAAGAGTATCCAGAACTTAAAAGTGAGATGGTAAAGAGGTTAAAGAGTTGGGGTGGCAATAGTGCCGGAAGAAAACTTTTAAATATAGATAGCAAGGGCGATGTAAAACCAGACCCTTTTTTTCCATACACAATAGGCAATCTTTTAAGAGAGGATTTTAGAGATATATGGAGTGGAGAGGATAATAAGATGTTGCAGAAGTTAAGAATTCATCCAAGAGAGCTTGAGGGTAAATGTAAAGAGTGTAAATATTTAGATATTTGTAATGGTGGAAGCAGAAGCAGAGCTTGGGCAATTTATGACAATTTATGGGCACAAGATCCAAGTTGCTATTTAGAAGATATAACAAAAGAGGGTATTTAAATGGGTAGAGTCTATTTAACAGGTGCTGGTCCAGGAGATATTGAGCTTTTAACTCTTAAAGCTTACAGGCTTGTAAAAGAGGCAGATGTAATTGTTTATGACAGATTGGCAAACCCTGAAATATTAAAAGAGGCAAAGAGTGGATGTGAATTTATATATGTTGGTAAAGCAGATTCTCACCACTCATTGCCACAAGATGAAATTAATGAACTTTTGTATCAATTATCTCTAAAACATAAAAAGATAGTTCGCTTAAAAGGTGGTGACCCACTTGTTTTTGGGCGTGGTGGAGAGGAGGCTCTCTATCTCAAAAGTAGAGGTGTAGAGTTTGAATTTATACCTGGAATTACATCTGCTATTGCTGTTCCAGAATATGCAGGAATTCCCGTAACTCACAGAGGAGTAACTGTAAGTTTTAGGGTAGTAACAGGGCATGAAGCTCCAGATAAAAAGAAGTCTCAAATAGTTTGGCAAAATTTTAAAAGTGATGATACTATTATCTTTTTAATGGGGTTGCATAACTTAGATAAGATAACTAAAAAACTAATTGAGATAGGTAAATCAAAAGATTTTCCAATTGCCGTAATTAGTAAAGGAACAACAAAAGATGAAAAAACAGTAGTTGGAACACTTGAAACTATCTACCAAAAAGCCAAAGATTTACCTACACCAGCTCTTATTGTAGTAGGAGAAGTTGTAAATTTAAGAGAGCAGTTAAATTGGTTTGAAGAGTAGATATATTTTAAATGGCTGCATTTTTTCTAACTATATCTATAATTTTATTATAATAAATTTTGAAATCTTATAAAATTATGCTATTATATACAAAAAAAGTGAAGATAGTATGTATAAGATTGAAGATATTAAATATTTTGAAAAGTTAAATAGCAAAGAGTATGAGCTAATAAATGACAAACTATTTATAAAATCTTATAAAAAAGATAGTATTGTATTTTATGAAGGCGATAGTAGCCAATATCTCTATATTCTTTTAGAGGGTAGCGTAAAAATGTATAAAACTACACCAAAAGGTGGGCAAATATTTATAGATAGATTACATGCACCATCTTTAATTGGTGAGTATGCATGTTTTGAGAGAAAGCCATACCCAGCTACTTGTGAATTTTTAGAAGATGGTGCAATTGGACTTTTGCCATTTGATACAGTAATTAAATTACTAGAGTCTCCAACTTTTTCTTTAAATATTATTCGCTCTTTAACATCTAAAGTTATGTTACTCTCTTCTCTTGTTCATAACGAAACTGTTCTCTCTTCAGAAGCAAAAGTGGCTGATATTATTATTAGAAACAGAGCTATCTTTTCAAGATTAAAAAATAGTGAAATTTCAGCAATGTTAAATTTGACACCAGAGACTTTTTCTAGAATAATTGCAAAATTTAAGAGAGAGAAGCTTATTACTCTTGAGAAACACAATTTAGAAATTTTAAATTTGGATAGTTTAAAATTGATTGTAGATACAAACCAAATTAAAGAGTGCACAAACTGTATTATGAATTTAAAGCAACAAAATGGTAACAAAAAATAGTAAAAGTTACTTTTTTACATAGCTAATAAAATAGTGTCTTTTGTATGTATATCGATATAATTGTTTTTATATAAATTTGTCAAGCTTTTCATAAATAAAATTTATCCAATTTACCTTCTACTTACTCTTCATTAATCTATTGTTAGTCAAAAAATGGTAAAATATATATTATCATAACAGATAATATGAGTATATTTAAAAAAATATTAAAGTGAGGATCTATGTTTAAAAGAATTTGTTCAATATTGTTTGCCGGAACTTTAGTTACTTTAGCCCCAGCCTATAGTGCTCCAAATAGTGTAAGTAATGTAAAGAAGATAGTTAAAAAGAATGGAAAGATATATGTAATAATTAGAGAAAATGGAAAAGATAAAGAGCTTATTCTTAGCGAAAAAGATATCAACAAGATAAATAGTGGAAAAAACTCAAAAAAGAGTAGTAAAAAAGTGGTAAAAAAAAGTTCAAAAAAGAGCATTAAAACTATTAAAGAGGTTTTAAAAAGTAGTAAAAAATCAAAAAAAATTGTAAAAAAAGATAAAAAAACTACAAAAAAATCAAAAAGAGTTGCAACCTATAAAATTACATCAGGAGATACACTATTTTCTATTGCAAGAAAATATAAAGTATCAATAGCTGATTTAGTCAAATTAAACCATATTGGTAGCAAAAAACCTCTTCATCCTGATGATATTTTGAAAATTCCTACAAAAGGGTATGTAGAAGCTTCAAAAGAGGCTGTTGCAAAAAATAATAAAACTGTATATAAAGTTAAAAGTGGAGATACTCTATCTGTAATTGCCAAAAAATTCAATATGAGCCTTAAAAAGTTAAAGAGCTTAAATAATTTAAGAGGCAATAAATTAAAAAAAGGAATGGAGCTTACGGTAATTGGGAGAGCAAAAAGCAATAAAAAGCCAGAATCTAAAGCATTAACAAAAAATGGAAAATATATTATAAAAAGAGGTGATACTGTTTGGAATATTGCAAAAAGATTTAATCTAACTCCTGCACAACTTAGGCTTCTTAATCCAAGTATCAAAAGAAAAGGTTTAAGAAAAGGAATGGCTATTTGGGTATCAAAAACAAGAGCTAAAAGATTGTCATCACTTGCAAGAAAAAGAAGTAATAGATTAAAAGGATTACTAAGTAGATATACACAAAGAGGCTCTAGATATAGCCGTAGAGGCTCTAGAAATGTTGTATCATATGCAAAAAGATTTTTAGGAACTAGGTATATATGGGGTGCAACAGGAAGAGGTGGATTTGACTGTTCAGGCTTTACTCAATATGTTATGAGACATGCAAAAGGTAGGTCAATTCCTAGAGTATCGAGAAGACAAGCCTATTATGGAAGATATATAAGCAGAAGAAACTTAAGACCTGGAGATTTAATATTTTTTGATACATCTCATAGAAGAAGAGGTTATGTAAATCATGTCGGTATATATATAGGAAATGGAAGATTCATACATGCAAGTAGTGCTAAGCATAGAGTTGTAATTACAAGTTTAAATAAACCTTTCTATAGAAGTAGATTTATGTGGGGCAGAAGAGTTAATTAAAAACATTA
>JALSPE010000010.1 GCA_026986085.1 Campylobacteraceae bacterium
AGAACCCAATAGAAGCAAAAGCTATTATGAATCAAGTTCTACTAGCTGCAAAGGGTAGAGAAGCAGCTAAAAGAGCTAAAGATTTGGTAAAAAGAAAAGACTCTATGAGTGTTGGGACTTTGCCTGGAAAACTTGCTGATTGTCAAAGCAAAGACCCTTCAATTAGTGAATTATATCTTGTGGAAGGGGATTCTGCAGGTGGTTCTGCAAAACAAGGAAGAGATAGGGTTTTTCAAGCAATATTGCCATTAAAGGGTAAAATATTAAATGTTGAAAAAGCAAGATTAGATAAAATTCTTCGCTCCGATGAGATTAAAAATATGATTACTGCACTTGGATGTGGAATTGGTGATGAATTTAACGAAGATAAGTTAAGATATCATAAAATTATCATAATGACAGATGCAGATGTAGATGGTAGCCATATTCAAACTCTGCTAATGACATTCTTTTTTAGATTTTTACGCCCTATTGTTGAAAATAACTACCTATACATTGCTCAACCACCACTATACAGATACAGCAAAGGTAAAAATGAGACTTATCTAAAAGATGATAAAGCCCTAAAAGAGTTCTTAATAGAAAAAGGGATAGAGACTATAGATATTCAAACACTTGGAAAAGAGGATCTACTCTCTCTATTTAAATTGGTGGCATATTATCAATTAACTCTAAATGAGCTAGATAAACGATTTGCAATGGCAGAAGTTTTAAGATATATAATAGAAAACCCAGATATTACAGGAAAAGAAAATGTCGAATTGGCAAAAGATTTAGAGAAGTTTATTACCGATTTAGGCTATAATATTTTAAACAAATATATAGATGAAGAGAAAATTCACTACTATGTTCAAACAAATGAAGGCTTAGAAGAGCTTATAATTGACGATAATCTATTTACAAGCCCACACTACAATGAAGCAGTCTATATATATCAAAAAATAAAAGATTATAAAAATGAAGAGCTAGAACAAAGAGACCTGCTTGAAGATTTAGTTAAGATCGAAGAGACAGCAAAAAAAGGTGCTAACATTCAACGCTACAAAGGTCTAGGAGAGATGAATCCAGAGCAACTTTGGGAGACCACAATGGATCCGACAAACAGAAGACTTCTTCGTGTTCAAATAGAGGATTTTGATACTGCAAGTGAAGCATTTACACTATTTATGGGAGACGAAGTAGAACCTCGTCGTGCATATATAGAGACTCATGCAAAAGATGTAAAACATCTTGATGTATAAATAGAGTGTTAAGATTGTGGTGTGGTTTATAAATTAGATAAAGGATTTAGGTAGATGCAAAGTAGTGAAATAAAGTATGGTGAAAAAGAGATATTAGGGTTTGATATAAATTCAGATGAAAACTTTTGGCCAAACGAGAATAAAAAAAATTATATAATAGATATAGAGTTGCCTGAATTTATGTGCAAATGCCCAAGAAGTGGCTATCCAGATTTTGCTACAATAAAACTCTCTTACACTCCAAACGAAAAAGTAATAGAGTTGAAAGCACTAAAACTATATATCAACAGCTTTATGAATAGGTATATAAGCCACGAAAATAGTGCAAATGAGATATTTGATACCCTGTATAAAAATCTTCAACCAAAGTGGCTTAAAATAGTTGCTGATTTTAATCCTAGAGGAAATGTGCACACGATTATTACTATAGATAGTAATAAGATGTAATTAGGCAAATTACATCTTATCTGCTAAAAATATTATTACCTTACCAACTATTACTCTTAAAATTTGGATATATTATCTTATATACTAATAATTTAAAAATCTAATTTTATTACTTTTTATATCAAATAGTTAAAAAAATATAAAAATATGACATATATATTGATTTTACCACTATAATATTGATATAATAGCATTAGTTTAAAATTCCAAGGAGAAATTATGAGTAAACTAGATGATAAAATTGCTTTATATCAAGCAGAGAATAAAAAACTTAGCTTAGGTATGAGTGATGAATATATTGCTAATATTGCAAAATCTTTAGGACCTGCAATTTATAGAGCAGATACAGAGATTGTAGCTTGTGGAGACAAAAGTGAACTAGATAGAATTAGAAACAACTATCTTAAAAAGAAATTGGGCTTAGAGCAAACTAACAACTCTTTAGATGAAATGATTCAAAGAGTTTGTCAAAAACTTGGTTCATCAAATAGAAAGAAGTATAGAGCTCTATTTTATGGTCTTTTAGCAAAAGAGGCTGGTAAAGAGTCAATTTACGCATAGTAAATATATTAGTTTTTTAAGATATAATTACCTTAAAAATTTCTTGAGGTAATTATATGAAAGATAATATTTTACTGATTGGTTTTATGGGTGTAGGCAAAGGATCTATTGCTAGAGCTTTTGCTAAAGAGTATGGCATCTATAATATTGATACCGATGATTTAATTGAGTCAAAAGAGAATAAAACTATTATTAAACTCTTTGAAAAGTTTGGAGAAAGCTACTTTAGAGAAAAAGAGCAAGAGACAGCTAACTGGCTAGAGAACAGTGTTAAAAAAACTCTAATTAGCTGTGGTGGAGGTTTCTATAAAGTCAATAATATCAATAAAATAGGCAAAATTATACTTTTAGATGCATCTTTTGAGTGGATATACAATAGATTAAAAAATGCAAAGAATGCAGAAGCAAAACTTGCAAAAAGACCTCTATTTAAAGATTTAAAAAGAGCAAAAGAGCTATATAAAGAGCGCAAAAAAGCCTATAAAGAGGTAGCAGATTTTATAATTAAAGTAGAAGATAAAAAAGATAAAGAGATTATAAAAGAGTTGGCAAAAATTGCTAAAGTAAAATAAAACTTTAGTTTTTACTTCATATGCTAAGTCACTATTAAAAACTAATTTCAAACAATACGGATACACTAATTTATTCGCGTCTATTGAGCTTATTGCTTGAGTTTAAACTTTTTTACCTCGAATAAATTCTAGGAACCAAAAAAAGAGCAATAAACTTTACTTTAAAACTTATCTTACTCTCCACAAGTTTACATATACCTAAAGATTAACTCTTTAAATAAGATATGTAATTCTAAATTACACATAATTATCTCTAATATATTTTAAAAGCTCTACAATCAGTATCAAAATAAGAAGTGCAAGTATCGATACAATAATATATCTGCTCATATATCTATGAAGGTGGTAACTATTGTGTGATACATCTCTAACAAAGAGTATCCATACCAATATAAATCCAATAACTACAAAATTTATTATAGTGCCTATACTTATTTTCACCTATTAACCTCTAAATTGACAATTATTTATAGCTATTTTACAAAATTTTGATATAATTTTGCATTAATTTAACAAGAGGATTTATGCAAAATTTTGAAGAGTTTCTAAAGAGCAACACCCCTAGTGTAAATAGTTTTCATCCTCACTACAATAAAGCTTTAGAGTATATTGTAAATAGTAATGGAAAGAGATTTAGACCAAAGTTGCTTCTTTCTATAGTAGAGGCTTATGAGCCACTTTTGGTAGAGTCTAGCTATAAAGTCGCACTTGCTATTGAGCTTTTTCATACATACTCTTTAATACATGATGATTTACCTTGTATGGATAACTCTAATTTAAGAAGAGGTAAAGAGACTCTACATATTCTATATGACGAAGCAACTGCAACATTAATTGGAGATGCTCTAAATACATACGCTTTTGAACTTATATCCACTTCTGCTTTTAGAGCAGATATATTAATAGAGTTGGTTAAAATTTTATCTACAAATGGTGGTTTAAGTGGTATGGTTTTAGGTCAAGCTGTCGATTTGGAATTTGAAAATATACCACTAAAACTAGAACAAATTGAGACTCTACACAGAGATAAAACTGCAAAACTAATTGCTGCATCGTTAGAGATGGGTGCAGTTATAGTTGGGTTAGATTTTAAAACAAGAGAGACTCTTTACAATTTTGGCTTAGATTTAGGGCTTCTCTTTCAGGTTCAAGATGATATTATAGATGTTACTAAAAGTAGCAAAGAAGTTGGCAAACCAACAGGAAATGATGTAGAAAAAAATAGTTTTATCAATATTTTAGGCTTGGATAACTCTATTGAGTATGCCAATAAATTAGCAAAAAAATTAAATAGTGATTTTTCTAAATTTGATAATAAGTTGCAAACTGCACTTAAACCAATTTTAGATACATATCTATATAGACATAAAAATCAAAAAGGGAAAATATGAATAAAGAGTTACTAAAAAAAGAGGCTAACACAATTAGATTTTTAAGTGCTGATATGATTCAAAAAGCAAACAGTGGACACCCAGGAGCTCCTATGGGTTTAGCTGATATTGCAGTAGTTTTAAGCAGACACTTAAACCATAACCCAAAAAACCCAAACTGGATAAATAGAGATAGATTAGTATTCTCTGGTGGACATGCATCAGCACTTATCTACTCTCTTTTGTATCTTTGGGGTTACGGCTTAGAGATAGAAGATTTAAAAGAGTTTCGTCAATTAGACTCTAAAACTCCAGGACACCCTGAATTTGGACACACAAAAGGCATAGAGATAACTACTGGACCACTAGGTCAAGGGGTTGCAAATGCAGTTGGCTTTGCAATGGCAAAAGAGTTTACAGCAAATAAGGTAAATAGCGAAACTTGCAAAATTATTGACCATAAAGTTTACTGCTTTTGTGGGGATGGTGACTTGCAAGAGGGAATAAGTTATGAAGCCTGTTCGCTTGCTGGGCGCTTAAAGCTTAAAGATTTAGTATTAATTTATGATAGTAACCACATTACAATAGAAGGCGATACAGATATCGCATGGAGTGAAGATGTAGCAAAGCGTTTTGAAGCTCAAGATTGGGATATCATTAAGATAAACGGGCACTGCTATGAAGAGATTGATAAAGCATTTACAAAGGTAAAAGAGGCAACTAAACCTACAATAATTATTGCAAATACTATTATTGGCAAAGGGGCTATGGAGTTAGAAGGAAGTGCCAAAACTCACGGCTCTCCACTAGGAGCCGATATAATAAAAGCAGCAAAAGAGAAAGAGGGCTACCCAACTGAGCCATTTAGCATAGATAAAGAGGCGCTAAATAGCTTTAGAGAAGCTATAAAAACAGGAGAAGAGAGAGAAAAAGAGTGGAACCACCTAATTAAACAAGCACCTCTTCCAGAACAAGAGGAGGCACTAAAGCTTTTGCTAAACCCCAACTTTTCTAAAATAGAGTGGCCAAATTTCAGTGAAAGTAGCGAAATGGCAACAAGAGACAGTAACGGCATAATTTTAAATGCAATAGCAAAAGCAACTCCTAGCTTTTTGGGTGGAAGTGCCGATTTAGCGCCATCTAACAAAACAGAGCTTAAAGATATGGGCGATTTC
>JALSPE010000011.1 GCA_026986085.1 Campylobacteraceae bacterium
TGTAATTATATCTCAAAAATTTGGAAAATAGTATATTTGTTTACAAAATGGTAGTTTTTATAATTATAAATCGCTATTTTTTAATATATTTTGTATAATTAGATTATTATTTTAAAGGTAGATGGATGATGCAAAGTATTGATAGTGATTTAATAGAGCATATGTCTAACCCTAATAATTATGGGCGAATAGATGAGCCTGATACTATTGGAGTTGGAGAGAACCCAGAAAATGGAGAGAAAGTTATTATATACTTAAAGGTTGATGAGAGTGGTGGAAAATTTATTATAGAAGATATTAAATTTGAAGCAATTGCTTGTATGACAACTGTTGTAGCAGGTTCTATTATTACTTCTGAAGCTAAAGAGATAGATTTAGATATGGCAGAGGAGTTAGTGGCTGTAACGCTGGGTATGTTAGAGAGTGTTCCTCCTGAACAGGCGGCTTGTTCAGAGCTTGTTGCAGTTGCATTAAAGGCTGCTGTAGATGGGTATAGAGGTAGTATTAAAAGTGGTAAAAAAGAGACATTTATATATAAAATTGAGCAGAGTTGTTCACCAGAACTTGAGCATAATATGAAAAAAGAGGAGATATAGATGAGAGATTTATTAGATAAAACACATGAGTTGTGGCTAGTTACTTTGATGGCATCTTTTATGAGTGAAAATTGTAACTCAAAAAGAGTATTAAATGATTTTAGCGATATTATCTTTAGACACTTTACTTGGATAGAGAGAGCTTTGGTAGAGGAAAAAATAGAGTATGACTACAATAGAGATAATATTCCAATAAAGGTAGATAATACAAAAGTAATTTTTAATAATATTGTAGAGAGAATTAATACTTTGGAATTGATGCTTGCTAGCTTAAATAGAGAGGATTTAAAATTTAGAGTGCAAAAAGATTTAGATTATATAAAATATGTTGTATCCAAGCTAGAGGACGAAGAGGTGAGGGCATTTAATACCAATAGGGTATATAAAGATATAGAGTTGTCAAAAGAGGCGACAGATGCATTTACTCTATTTCTATTTGAAGAGAGTTACAAAGAGTATGAGTTGATTATGATATATAATTACCTTAAAGCACACAGTGGGGATGATTATTTAAATAAGATTTTTCAAATTTTGGTAGATGAGAGCTTTTTTCACTTAAAGAGTTTTGGGCAGATGATGGCAGATATGGGAATATTGGGTATGCCAAGAGTTATACATAAATCTTTGTATCAGGTTGAAGATGTTGTGCAGTTTTTAAAAGATGGAATAGATGAAGAGTTAGCAGCTAAAGAGCAGTGTCTAGAGTTGTCTGAAGCAGTTGGAAGAGATAGTGAAGAGTTGGCTAAATTTTTTGATTTTATTAATTTTCAAGAGAATTATCATATCTCTTTAATGAAAGATGCACTAAAGCATTATGAAGAGAAGGGGAAATAATGGCTATTAACTTTACATCTGCACTGTCTAGAGCTTTTGGAGTGTTTGCGTCAAAAGAGTTTAATAGTAGTTTGCAACATATTATAAATAGAAGTTATGTTAAGCTTATGGGGCTTGATATGAGTAATTTTGCTCCAGTAGATAGCTATAAGAGCTTAAAAGATCTATTTATTAGAGAGTTAAAGGTTACACCTGTGGTTGATGCTTCTATTACATCTGTTGTATCTCCTTGTGATGCCAAAATTGTAGATTTTGGTAAGATAAAAGATGGTAAAGCTCATCAGATAAAAGGTATGAGCTATGATACAAATAGTTTAATAGGAGCGCAAGAGAGTAGCAGATTTTTAGAGGGTGGAGATTATGTGAATTTTTATCTTTCTCCAAAAGATTACCATAGATATCATATGCCATTTGATGTTAAAGTTTTAAGCACTCTTTATATACCAGGTAAGCTATATCCTGTAAATATGCCTCTACTTAAAAATAAAAAAAATCTATATTTAGAGAATGAGAGAGTTGTTGTTGAGGTGCTAGATAGATTTAACCATAGACACTTTATTGTATTGGTAGGGGCTTTAAATGTTGGTAAAATGGTAGTTGTATTTGAGCCAAATATTAAAACAAATGCTTGTAGTAACAAGGTAGTAAGGTATAGTTATAATGAGCCAATAGAGCTTAAAAAAGGTGAGTTGTTTGGTTGGTTTGAGATGGGTTCTACAATAGTTATATTAAGTGAAAAAGATGCGATAGAGTGGAGTGTAGAGTTAAATCAAAAGGTTTCATTTGGTGATATATTAGGAGAGTTAAAAGATGAATATTAAAGAGATAGATGAATTCTCTCGATATAGAACAAAAGCTAGAGCATATTTTTGTTATATGCTTAGTCGCTCATTGCCAAATCGTGTTCCAGGTATTACGCTTAAAGATTTAAAAGTTGGGCTTAGAGCTATTAATAATACAATAAAAAATGTAGATGCAATGTATATTTTGGATGCAGAGGGTAGGCAGGTAATTAATACAATAAGTTTAGATAAAAGATACTCAAGAAAAGGACAGGGCGAAAATAGATCTAAAAGAGCCTATTTTTATAAAGTTTTGAAAGAGAAAAGATGTGTATTAACAGACCCCTACCCATCTATTAAGAGCAATAACTTAATAGTCACTATTGCTTATCCTATTTTTAATGATAAAGATGAGTTGTTGTATATTGTTTGCATTGATATAGCTTTAGAGAAGTTATTAGCTATGATTAATGTATCATCAATAGATTCAATTAGTGGTAAATTTATGAAGTATATATATGCAACATTTACTTTTGCACTCTTTTTTGTTGCAATGTTACTGTTTGTTAAGGGGGTCTATAACTTTTTTGAATTGGGAGTAAAGTTTTATGATATAGATATTAAAAATGTATTTGAATCTACTATTTTATTAACACTCTCTTTAGCAATTTTTGATTTGGTAAAAGCGATGTTTGAAGAGGAAGTTTTAGGAGAGCATCATAAGAATAGTGGAGATGATATACATAAAACCATGGTTAGATTTTTGGGCTCTATTATTATTGCTTTGGCAATAGAGGCTCTTATGCTTGTATTTAAATTTGCTTTAACAGATTCTAGTAAATTACTATATGCTGTATATTTAATATTGGCAATTACTGCTTTGTTGATTGGATTGTCTATATATTTAAGGTCTTTAGATGGCAAAAAGAGGTAGATTTTGTTAGCTATATTTGATATGGATGGAACTCTAACTCAAAGCTCTACACTTTTGGCAAACTCTATAAATTATGTTAGAGGAAAATTGGGGTTAGAGCCTTTAGATAAAGATTATATTATTGAGCAGATAAATCATCCAGATAGCAATATGCCTATGGTTTTTTACAATCTTGAAGAGATTGAGCCAATTCATGAAGAGTGGTTTAGCCAATATTACAGTAGAAATCATACACTAGAGCAAGAGGCATTTTGTGGTGTAGAAGAGATGTTAAAGAGGTTAAAATCTTTGGGTATTAAGTTGGCAATTGCTACAAATGCATATAGAGCATCTGCATTGGAGACTCTAACTCATTTGGGGATAATTGACTATTTTGATGAGATAATAGGATTTGATGATGTAAAGAAAGGTAAGCCATCGCCTCAAATGCTCTTGGAGCTTTTAGATAGGTTTGATTTACCAAATAGCAGGGCAATTTTTATAGGCGATAGCCAAAGAGATGAGTTAGCAGCTAAGAGTGCAGGTGTTGAATTTATAAAAGTTGCATTTAGTGGCAATAGTGAGAGTGATTTAAGAGATATTGATACAATTGGGAGGAAAATAGAAGAGTATTTTTGTATAATATAGTTGGATAATTTTTTATAAAAGGATTTATAGTGTTTGGAAAGAGTATTAGAGCATTTAAAGAGGCATCCGAGGTAATTCCTGGTGGAGTTGATTCTCCTGTTCGTGCATTTGGAAGTGTTGGTGGAACACCTCCGTTTATCGATAGAGGGGAGGGTGCTTATATTTACGATATAGATGGAGATAGATATATAGATTTTGTTCAAAGTTGGGGTCCTTTAATCTTTGGACATTGTGATAGCGATATAGAAGAGGCAGTTATTAGCACAGCTAAAAAGGGTTTAAGTTTTGGAGCGCCGACTCTTCTTGAGACAGATTTGGCAAGAGAGATTGTAAATTTGTTTGATACTATCGATAAGATTCGTTTTGTAAATTCTGGAACAGAAGCAGTTATGAGTGCTTTGAGACTTGCTAGAGGATATACAGGTAAGAGTGATATTATAAAGTTTGCAGGGTGTTATCATGGGCATAGCGACTCTTTGCTTGTTCAAGCTGGTAGTGGGGCTGTAACTTTTGGTAGCCCAAGTAGTCCTGGTGTGCCAGAGGATTTGACAAAACATACTCTACTTGCAACTTATAACGATTTAGATAGCGTTAAGAAGTGTTTTGAAGATAGTAGCGATATTGCATGTATAATAATAGAACCAATAGCTGGAAATATGGGTTTAGTTCCGGCTAATGAAGAGTTTTTACAAGGTTTAAGAGAGCTTTGTGATGAGCATAATGCACTGCTTATTTTTGATGAGGTTATGAGTGGATTTAGGGCATCTTTAACAGGAGCGCAAGGTATTACAGAGGTTAAACCAGATTTGGTAACACTGGGTAAAGTAATTGGTGGTGGTATGCCTGTTGGTGCATTTGGAGGAGGGGCAGAAATTATGGCTATGCTCTCTCCTGAGGGTCCTGTATATCAAGCTGGAACTTTAAGTGGAAACCCAGTTGCTATGGCAGCTGGACTTGCAAGTTTAAAAAAGTTAAAGCAAAACCCTACTATTTATGTAGATTTAGGTGCAAAAGCAAAGAGATTAATGCAAGGTTTCCAAGCTGCTGCAGATGCTGAGGAGATACCATTTACTACAGAAGTTCGTGGTTCAATGTTTGGCTTTTTCTTTAATGGAAATAGAGTTAAAAATTTTGAAGATGCACAAAATAGTGATACAGAAGCTTTTGCTAAGTTTCATCAAGGAATGTTAAGTAGAGGTATATATTTGGCTTGTTCTGCTTATGAGACAGGGTTTATAAGCAGTGTTATGGATGATGATATGATAGAGAAGACAATTATTGCTGCGTATGAAGTGATGAGAGAGTTGAGAGATTAAGTATGGATGAGAATAGACCAAAACTTCAAGATGATGATCCAAAATTTAAAAAAGTTGTAGAAGCAGCTGATGATTTAAGCCTTGGTCTATCAATGGTTGTTGCTGTTTTGCTAGGTGTTGGTTTTGGTTATCTTCTTCGTAAATGGTTTAGTGATGATTGGCTATTTTGGTTTGGGGTGTTTATTGGTATAAGTGCTGCTATTTTAAATGTTTATAAAGTATATAAAAAGCAAAAAAGAGAGTTGGATAAATTAGCAAAAGACCCCAAATATGCCAGATACAGGTATGATGAGAGTGATGAGGATGATTAGTGTTATTTGTTAGATTAATTATGCTTTTGTTATCAATACTGTTGATTGTGTCTGGATTGATATATATAAATGGAGGGCATAGTAGTTTATACTCTTTTATTGTTGCTTATGTTACATCGTCTATTATAGTTTTAAGTTCATTTAAGAGTTATCAAATTATGGTTAATAGGCGTTTAGATATAGATAGCAATATATTGGAGTTTGATGATAGAGATAGCATCGATAAGATAGATGACCCATATGGATTATTTGATGACAGTAGTGAGGAGACAGATAGTAATATATCTCTAAAAGAGGCAATTAAAGAGGAGAAAAAGATATTAAAAAAGAGTAGAAGAGGGTTAAAAAGGGGCTTAAAAGATAGTGCTTTTGCTTTTAACCCTTTGCGTTTAGTTGCGTATGGAATCTTTGTATTAGGTTTTTTTTGGCTACTTAATAGTAATAGTTTATCTATAATTTACTATTTAATTGCAATAGCTATTCCAAATATAGTAATTGTAATATATCTATTAAATTTTCAAAGAGATGGATTATAGATGAAAAAGATTAAGCCTGGATATAAAATATTAGCACTATTGGCACTTATATATTTTATCTATTTTATATATAGCAAAAACGAGAGTGCCAAATTGGTATATAAAAATAGGATAGATAGTATTTTAACAGATATCAGAAGAGAAGATTATTTCTCTCTTCAAGATAAATTAACAAAAGATTTGGCTAACTCTATTGGCATTGAAAATATTAAAGAGTTTATGAGAGATTTAAATATTACAAAATCGACTAAATTTAAATTGGAAGATATTGATGATAGTAACAAAACGATTATAAAGGTATCTGGTATTTTACTTACAAAAAACAGAGAATTACCACTACTTGTAGAGTTTAGTGATAATAATAAAACGCTATATATTAAAAAGGCAAAAATAGGAGTAAAAGAGTTAAAAGTTATAAATTACTCTTTTCCTATTAGTGCTAGTAGTAGTTTGTAAGTTAAGTTATTTTAAATTAAGCATATTTCAAAAGGCTATTAGATAGTGAGTGATAAAAGTATAAAAATAGTCGTAGCTGTAGGAATTTTATTAGTAATATTATATGGTATAAAAAATAGTTACAAAGAAAATATTTATAAAATAAAGAGAGCTTCTAATAAAAAATTGGAGCATAATCGAACATTTGTAGATGTTTACAGTTATGTTTTATATGTCATAAATAGTGGTTCAAACACTCTCCATCTAAAAGGTGGTGAGATGGAAGGTGGTTATGTATCTAAAGATATTGCTCCAAAAGTTGCATGTTTTGTGGCAAAAGAGTTACAAAAGAGCAGTTGTCCAATTGAGCCAAGTAAAGATGCGCAAATGTATTTTACAAGTAGTTGTGGAGGATGTCATCAAAGTGATGGCACAGGAATTAAAGGAACATATCCAGACTTGACAAAACCACTGCATTTTATTGTTTCACAAACTGATATTCTGGAACTTTAATAAGCAGTAAATTAAAAAGTGATTATAAAGTTAAGTAATAATCAAAAATTAAATATTATTACAAATAATATGGACTTGAGAATTCATTCTTGGCTATTCAAACTTTTTTGTTTCGAATAAATTAGAGGGTTCGGAGTGATTTTTAATTGATTTATCATCAAATATGAAATATCTTAACTTTTGTCTGTTTTGATATCTCTTTATATTGTATATTGAATTTTTTTCAGTTGGTATCGCAATGGCACTCTTTTCTTTAATATATAAATTAAAATTAGGTGTAAAATTTAAGTTAAGATTATATTACTCTTTTACGAATATTTTTATGTTACCGTGTAGAGAGATATCTGTAGAGCGCGAATAAATTCGCGTATCTATTTTGTTTTTTAATTTCAATTGCTTTTTTAGTGTTTAATAGCAACTTTATAGAGTGTAGTATGCTATACTAAAAATCACCTTTTGATGCTTTTTCCATCATATTGTAGAGTGCATGTTTTACATCATTACCATATTTTAACATTTGTGGAGGTAGCTCTTTACCACCGTGAATCATCATATCCATATCTAAAGCATACATCCATCTTGAGCCATCTTTTGCTTCCATAATTACAATTCTACAAGGAAGGTAAGCTCCATATGCAAGAGAATATTTTACCATATCAATAGCAATCATGGGATTGCAAAATGATAATACTCTAACATATGGTTGTTTTTTTCCGGTTCTAAGTTCTACCTCTTTAGATAGTGGCAAATCTCCTACAGGTTTCATCTTATACTCTACAGCTAATGATTTTAGTGCATCTACAGCATCTTCATTACTTACATCATCATTAATTTTATATTTAACGACTGTTGCTTTTGCTATATCTCCTGTTGTTAAGAGTGTATCTATCATATGAGTATATACATCTTTTGCTTTTGGATCTAAGCTTGTAGCTTGTTTATATCTTGTAACTAAATCGAATTTGAAAGTCGCATAAATTAATGCAACAACTACCACTAATCCAATGAAAGCTAATATATTTCTAATACTTTTCATAATCTTCCCCTTTAATATTAAATTATCTTTAAATATTAATATTATTTATATTAAAGAGAACTTAAAATTGATATTAGTGATTAAAAAAATATTATGATGAATAAAAATGTTATATTTTTTAGATAACGATATTAATTAGAGGGTTAATTTATAAACTCTTTTATCTTTAGCATATCAATATAAGCCTCTTTTTTTGCAGATGGGTTTCTTAATAGGTAGCTAGGGTGGTATGTTGGTATAATTTTGTAGTTGCCTAAATTGAAAATATGTCCTCTTACTTTGCCAATAGGGGTAGTGTCATTTGTTAGATAGCTGTAAGCTGTCTCTCCTAGTGCTACTATTAGTTTAGGTTTAATAGTATCAATCTCTTTTTGTAAATATGGTTTACAACTTAGTGCTTCTTGGGCTGTAGGAGTTCGATTATTTGGGGGTCTGCACTTTACAATATTTGAAATATATACTTTATCTCTTTTTATTTGTAAAACATTCTCTATCATTTTGGTAAGAAGCTCTCCTGAACGACCAGTAAAAGGTTTTCCTGTGTTGTCTTCTGTAACTCCTGGAGCTTCACCTACAAAGAGTATTTTTGCATTTGAATTTCCCTCTCCAAATACAACATTTTTACGACTTTTGCTTAATTGACACAGATAGCATTTTTTTACTAAATCTTTTAAATCATTTAAACTGTTTGGTAAATCAATTTCTGGCTCTTTGAACTCTTCTATAGGGTCAATATACTCTATACCTAACTCTTTTAAAATTAAAGCTCTCTTTAGGTGTAGAGCGTTATATACTCTTTTCATCTTTTATCCTGTTAGTTAGTGCAAAAAGTGTTGGAATAAATATTAAATTTAAAACAGTGGCCCATGCTACACCAAACCCTAAAGCTACAGCCATAGGTTGTATAATTAGAGCTTGTCCACTTGCAAAAAACATTAGCGTAAATAGCCCTAGCACAGTTGTTATTGATGTTAGCATAATTGGTCTTAATCTAGTTTGTGCTTTTGAGGCTATATCATTAATATTTTTTGAGTTTTTAATAAAATCTATCATAATAATTGCATCATTAACCACTACTCCTGCTAGTCCTACAATTCCCATCATTGTAAACATTGAGATATTTAAACTAAGTAGTTTTGTTCCTAGCAAGGCTCCAAATATCGATAGTGGAATTACGCTTAAAACAATTAATGAGTGCTTTATTGAGTTGAACATTAATACAAGAGATAAAAATATTAAGAAGATTGCAATTACAGCAGCTTCTGCCATCTCTTTAACAACTTGTTTTGTTGCTTTTGCTTCCCCTTCTATCATAAATTCATAACCCTCTTTTTTAAGTTTTGTTATAGTAGGTTGTAGCTTTTTCATTACATCATTAGCAGTAATTACACCTTTTTGAACTTGTGCGGTGACACTCCATAACCTTTTGGCATCTTTTTTTTGCAATCTTACAGGGCTTTTTATTGTTATGAAATCTACTATATCTTTTAACATAACCACCTCTTGTCCATTAGGTGTTGTAATTTGTATATTTTTTAAATTCATAAATTTATCTTTATTTATACTTTTAAGTTTTACTCTAATAATTCCACTATTATCTAAAACTTTACTATATTCTGCATTTAAGAGTAATCCTCTTAAAGAGTTGCTTATATATACTTCATTAAAGCCTAGTCTCTCTCCATATCTATTTATTTTTAGTTTTATTTCACTTGGACCAATCTTTTTGCTGCTAGATGCATCTATTACACCTTTTATAGATTTTAATTTATCTTTAAGAGTCTTTAGAGCGTAATCTACATTTAAAGATGGATTATCTATAACTGAAATTTCTATATCATTTTTCACAACACCAGCTTGAGGAACGAATGTAGTTAAATCTTTATATAATCTTTTTCCATTTTTATCTCTTTTGTCATTAAAATTATTTAATGTTTTTTGAATATCTTTTAATATCTCAAATGCAGTATGGTCTCTTTGCATATTTGCGTTATCATACTCTAATGATAGGTAGGGGTTTATATATTTATCAAAGAAGTTTTTCGGTTTTCTCTCTTTTAAGTTTACAAATATATGAAATAGATAATCTCCACTCTCAAATGTATTATCAGGATGAAATTTTATACCTACTATTGATGTAATTGAAGAGATATCACTCTTGTTTAAATCTTTTAAAAGAGCCTCTTCTATAGGTTTTAATAGTTTTTTTGTATTTTTAAGACTGCTATTTATATTAACTTGTCCACTAATATAGACTTGCTCTGCATCAAATTTTGGCATAAGTTCAAATTTAGTGTGTTTTAATAATAAAAAAGTGCCAGTAATTATAAATAGAGATAGCAAGAGAGTTGATATCTTTTTATATCTTAAAAATATTAGTAGAATATTTTGATATATCTTTTTTAGTTTTACCCATAATTTACCCTCTTTATGATTTGATTTGATTTTTCCCAAATTAAATAACTCTTTTGCATGAATTGGCAAAAAGTAGAAGGCTTCAAAGAGCGAGCTTAGCAGTAAAATTGTAATCATAACAGGTAAAATTTTTACAAATATTCCTATTTTACCACTCATTAAAAGTAGAGGTAAAAAGGCAAAAATTGTTGTAGCAGTTGCAGTTAATACTGCTGGAAACATCTCGGCAGCACCATCAATTGCAGCGGCTCTTGGGCTTTTACCCATCTCTAAATGCCTATATATGTTTTCTGCTACAACAATTGCTTCATCAACTAGCATTCCTAGGGCAAGAAGTGCCCCTAGCATGGAGAGCATATTTATACTGTATCCAAGTTCATTTGCAAATATTAGTGCTATAAAAAAGCTTGTAGGAATACCTAGTGCAACGACAGTAGAGATTTTCCAATTGACACTTAAGAATATGGATATAAATACTAATATTAAACCAAAAAATATATTTGAAGTTACTAGATTTATTCTGTTCCTAATAAAGATTGATGTATCAAAGTAAACTTGAAATTTTATATTTTTATACTCTTTTTGAAACTCTTTTAGGTAGCTTTTAATCTCTTTGCTAAGTTTAATAGCATTTCCTTTTTTAAGTTTTGTAACATTTAAAGAGATATTCTCTTTACCATTAAAAGTTGATATCTCTTTAGAGTCACTTAAGCCAAATTTAACAGTTGCTATATCTTTTAATTTAACTTTTATATTGCCTATATTTAAAAGGGTATTTTCTAAATCTTTAACATTTTTACTACCGTTGTAAGATGATATATAAAAACTTTTGCCTCTATTTTTAATATCTCCAATTGGATATATTGTGCTTAAATTAGAGATTGCTTGATATAGCAATTGCCTATTTATACCTAGTGCTTCTATCTTTTTATTGTTTAATTCTATTTTTATTTCTCTATCAGAGTCTCCTCTGATATCTATTGTTCCTAAATCTTTAAATTGAGATGACAATTTGTTTTTTAGTTTTTTTGCTGCATCTAAAAGCTCCTCTTTTGGAACATCTCCTGATACAGCTATTAAGAGTAGTGGAAAGTGTTGTATTAATACTTTAGCAACTGGCTCATCCATATCTTTAGGTAGGTCTCTTTTTGTATTAGAGATAACATCTTTTACATTATCTAATACAATTTGTGGGTTTGCTCCATCTTTAATATCAATTGTTATTGCAAATGTTCCATTTCTAATACCGCTTTCTATATTGCTAATATTATCAACACTTTTTAAATCATCTTCAATTGGTTTAACAGCAATTTTATCCAAAATATCAGCACTTGCTCCTATGTATCCACCTCTAATTACTATTTTATCTAAAGTAATAGGAGGGAAAAGCTCTTTTGGTATTTTTTGATATGCAAAAAGTGCCATAATTAACATTAATATAAATAGAATATGATTAACGATTGCTTTATCTACTGCAAAGGCTATAATTTTTTTAATCAAAACAGCTCCTTGTTACTGTTTATTTTATTAAATAGTTCTTTTGGATCTTTTTTTATTTGCTTCTTATCTCTCTTGATATATGTATTCTCATTTTCTACTGGAGTTTTTTCATCATTAGTATCATCTTGATTATTTTCATTAACTTCAGGCTTAATCTCTTTTGGCTTATACTCAAAGAGTGGGTCTATAATAGTATTTTTATACTTTAATTTTTCGATTTTGAGTTTTAAAATATTTCTCTCCTCTTTTAAGGCATTTATCTGTATAGATAATTTTTGTATATCTCTGCTGATGTAGTATAATCTATTGGCAACATATACTTTTGCCAACATTAAAGAGGTTAAAATAAGTAGAATTAAAATATATTTTATTTTCATAAATATTATCCTTTAAATTTAAAGAGTCTTAGTTTTGCACTTCTACTTCTTGGGTTTGATTTAATTTCATCCCTAGAGGCAGTAATTGGTTTTCTGTTTAACTCTTTTCCTAAATTATTGTTATTTCCACATTCACAGCGCATTATATCTGGTGGGCAGATACAGCTTTTAGACCAACTTCTAAATCTCTGTTTTACAAGCCTATCTTCAAGAGAGTGAAATGTAATAAGTGCGATAGTTGCACCTTTTGGCTTTTTCTCTTCTAGTATATCTAAAAGTTTGCTAATTTCATCTAATTCACTATTGACTTCTATTCTGATAGCTTGAAAATATAGTGTAGCTGGGTGGATTTTGCCCCCTTTTCTAACAGAGTTTGTTATAATTTCTGATAACTCTATATTGCTTTTTATTATTCTGTTTTCTCTATATTTAACAATTGCTTCTGCTACTTTTTTTGCCTCTCTTGCTTCTCCATATTTTTTAAAGATATTTGCCAACTCCTCTTTTGAGTAACTATTAACTACATCTTTTGCACTAAAGCTTTTAGATTGATCCATTCTCATATCAAGTAGTTGGCTGTCAAATCTAAAACCTCTCTCAGATTTATCTAGCTGAAGAGATGATACACCAAAGTCGGCTAAAAGCCCAGTTAAATTATTGATTCTTTTATCATTTAATTTATCGGAAAAGCTCCCTTTTAGTAAAGTAACTCTATCTAAAAATGGCTCTAATCTTTTTTTACTAAATTCAAGAGCTTCATCGTCCCTATCTATACCAATTAGGTTAATATTTTCATATCTTTTTAGTATCTCTAAAGAGTGCCCTGCATATCCTATTGTGCAATCTACAAAATTACCAGAGTTGATATCTTTAAATCCATCTATAACTTCATTTAAAAGCACAGGTGTATGTGGCACATTGTCTATAATTTCCAATATATACTCTTTTTTATTGATATAATAGCGAATTAGAGTTAATAGATTTCTTGTATTGTCTAATTATATATGTTTACAAGTTTACAAAATATTTATTATTTTTATTTTTATTAAGATAATAGATAACTAATTTATGGTATCATACTAAAAAATAGAAAGATTTTAATTATTGTCAAAATATTGTCAATAACTCTCTAAAAGGTGGTTTTATTATGGAAACAAAAGAGATACAAGTTAGATTAGAGATTATAAAACTAGCTACAACAATTGGTGATCACGATATAATATCTATTGAATCAGAAAAATTATCATCAGTGGGAAGCAAAAAAATAGATGAAATAGTATCTCTACTTTCAGGTAAAAACTACAGACAAGCTCTATATTTAATTAAAAATTATCTTAAAGAGATGGGTGCTAATAGCGAATATGAAGTATATGAAGGGGCATTAGAAGATGGAGAGAATGTCTTGGATATAGAAGATATGTTAAGAATGAGTCCATTGGCAAAAGATACAATAAAAGATTACAAAAGAAGCATATATACAAGTGATGATTTAGAGAGTTTTTCTAAAAATATTGAAAAGCCAATAAAGCAAGAGTATGAGCAAAATGTTATGGTTACAGATGATAATGAGAGTAGCACTTTTATAAAAGATATAGAAAATGTTGCAAAAGAAAATATTAAAGCACAAGCTTCAGAAAATGTTGTTGTGTATGATGATAGTGATAGTGAAGAGTTAGCTAATGCAATAGAGAGTGCAGACAGTGATACACCTTTAGATGAGATTAGTGCTGAAGTTCTTGGCAAAAAGAGTAAAAAGAGAAATGGTCTATCTAAATATAAAAAGCTTAGAGAGAAGTTTGCAAGAAAAGATAGTATGAAGAGTTCAGATGTTGCAAAGAGTGTTATTGAGAGTGCAAAAGAGAGCATAGAGCCTGAAGATGAAGCAGAAGATAATAGAAGTGATATTAAAGATGATAGCAGTATAAATAGAAAAATAGAGAGTGTATTTGAAAATATTGTAACTAAAGATAATAGAGAGAGCGAAACTTTGAGTAGAGATGATGACTCTTTAGATTTTGAAGAGGATGAAAGTTTTGGTAAAGAGTTTAATGGCAACGAGGATAACAGTTTACCTAAAGAGGAGGTAGAAGATAGAAGGGTTAAAGAGGATATAACTAATATAGATGAAACAAAAGAGGAT
>JALSPE010000012.1 GCA_026986085.1 Campylobacteraceae bacterium
TTAATATAAAAGGTGCAAATAATAGCTCTATAAAGATTGAAACTACAGAAGAAAATAGTTATGAAAATTATAAAATATTCCTTAATAATAAAGAGATATTAAAAGATAAAAGCAATAGTGAAAAAGAGAAAGCTATTGATAAAAGAAGTGAATACTTTTTAAACTAATATGGTAGGTGTATATTAGTTTAAACAATAGTAGCATATATTGAATTGTGTTGTATAGTTTGGATTAGATTAAATTATATTAGTAATTATTAAAAGTAATTTCAAATAGTAAGGACACGCGAATTCATTCGCATCTATTTGAGATAAAAAGTTAATTTTAGACTATTGCCTCGAATAAATTCGAGGGTCCAAAAAGAAGAGTAATAAATTTCTCTTTAAAAGTATTAAGTTTACTCCATATAAGTTTATATATACCCGCGAATTAACTCTAATATATTTTAACGGACATTCTTCGAAAATAGGCACTAATATATTAATAAGATGCTAAAATAAGCATCTTATTTAATTTAATATAGTCAAGAACTGTAGTCACGACAAAAAACAGTTTCAAATGCCTATGTAGCAGGGCTTTGCAACTGTTTTTATATAACACACGGAATTTTTGGTAAAAACCATATAAAAGTTCGAATTATTGGTCTTGAATAGAAGTTTTATTGAAGAATGTTAGTTTTAAACCCAAACTATCAATAGAAATCACCAAACTAGAAATTTTCTTACATAATTTGGGATAATAAATTTTACTCTTTTATCTCTTTAATTTTCCAGCTACCATTTTTGGGATTATAGTTAGCGTTATAAATATATCTTTGTTTTTTATTTGTTTCTGCTACAAGAGAGTATTTGAATTTTATAGCTTCTAATTTTAAACTGTTTTTACCAGTTACTTTTATCTTTCTTATATGAAGTTCTGGGTTTGGAATTGTTAGTAGTTTGTGTGGTTTATTCTCTAACTTTCCATTACTGAATTTAAAAGCATAAAGAGAGTTATCTAGGGCATTTCCAGCTAAGAGGTATTTACTGCTTTTACTCTTTAGCATTGTAATAGTTAATGCATCAAAATTATCTATTTCGGTGTTGTAACTCTTATCTTTAGGGTTAATTTTGTAAACTCTTCCTCTGCTGCCTTTGTAGTTACTTTTATCTATTGCACTTGCATATAGATAGCCACTGTCGCAGTCAAATGTTATTGAAATTAAGCCATAAGGGTTAGAGGCATTTGGAGTAACATCTTTTACCTCTAGCCACTTGCTTAACTCGCCACTATTGCTACTTAATTTATAGATAGCCTTTTGTAGGTTAAATGTATTATTTTTTATACTAATAAATGGATTTGGAGTTAGGTAGATATCCCCTTTGTTATCTATTATATATGTCCCTAAAGCGTCAAATCTCTCCCAACTTTTTTTGTGTAAAACTTTATTAAAGCCTCTTCCATAATAGAATGCTACTCCTTTAAATCTATTTTGACTTAAATCTATAATTGGTTGTCTAATATTTAAGTTGTATAGAAATCTAGGTAGAGTTACGCAACTTCTTACTTTATCAAACTCTTCTAGCTTAAAATTGCTCTCTTTATCTTGGTTTGAACCACTATTAAATAGTAAGAAGTATGAAGCTCCCGCTAGAATTAGCAGAACTATAAATATTGGTGCTAGTTTTTTCATTTATTAACCTCTGATATTGGTATAAATTTTGGTCCTACTGTGCATGGATAGAGTTTAACTATTGGGTTTCCTTTATTATCTATTCCACTATCTGCCCAGCAATATTCATGCCCTGCTCTGTCATCATTTTGAACCTTTGGAACATACCAAATTACAGAGTTTGCTGCCTCTATTACTTCATCATTTAAATAGCCCTCTACTCCATCTTCATCTAATTTACAGCAAGAGCCAAGTGTTAAGAGGTCTTCATCCCCCTCATTTTCGTGGAATTTAGTAACAAATACCCTCTCGTTATCTCCTCTGCTTCCATCTTTAAATTGTCCACGATTTGGCTCTATATAATAACCACTCTTATCATCATCTACACTTTTAACTCTGTATAGATACCTGTTTTCATAGAGTTCATCACTTTTACTGCTTTGGTATTTACCCTCTATTTGCCACTCTTTCCATTTTTTATTTTCATAAGTTGCAAAATCCTCACCACCTGCTAAATCTATATCTAGCCTCATTACTGGGCGATATATTGCTTTGTTTGAACAACCTCTCCCTAAATTTACACCAACAACTCTAAATGAGCCATCATTATAAAATTCAAATCTATTTTGATATCTGTAGTTACAAGCCATTGGCCATTTTGGATTTCTAAAATCTTGCATAATATAAAAACCAATCTTTTTACCACCCTCTACAATTGGTCTAATTTGTGGCCCGTTAAATGCTAAAACTACAGATGTAGAGAACATAGGACACCCCATTGCATCGTTATATCCAAAGGTATATTCATTATTTTCACCCTTTACAAACTCTACTTTATGTCCAGCCACAACAGAAGTTGTATTTGTATCTAGCTTATCTGCCCCCAAGCCTTTGTATGCCACATGCCAATCTACAATTTTTAAAGATTTTGCTACACTTTTATCTTTAAATTTTAAATCTCTAATCTCTAACCCGTCAGAGCCTGTTAAGTGATATATAAAGCTCCATCCATCTCTTGTTAAGTTATTATCTTTTTGGCAATAGTTCTCCATAATATATCTATTTTGTAAACTTCTCTCATCTATACAAGCTGGTGTATATGTTTTGCCAAGCCCAGCCCACTTTGCTGCTGCTAATTTTAAATCTGTTAAATCTACAATTGCCCACAAGGCTCTTTGTTTTTGATGGTCTGCAAATGTTGGGGCAACACAGAGATGATTTTTATCTTCGCATGGAGATTCTTTTAAATTTGTTCTAACATTTGCCATAGATAGTTCATTTGGGGTAGGTTTATGCCCCAACTCTTTAGTTATAGATGGTGATTTTAGAGCAATAGCTTTTGCTATGCGAGTTAATCTATTGCTAATATCTGGCTGCATATTTGCATATCTGTTTACAGAGACAACTCTTCTTTTTTTAACATTTACAATAGCTCTTGTTGTTGCATTTGTAGCAAAATTATACTTTTCTACAACATAGCAGTTGTTATCTTTACACTCAGCTTTGACCTTTTTATCCATTACAGAGGCGATAGCTGGTTGAACTCTCATAATATCATTATGAAGCAAAATACCTTTATCTGTTTTTGTATCGCTTAAAAACTCTCTATTTTTAAGAGCCACCTCTTGAGCTATCTCTCCTTTACTATCTAGCTCATTACTCTCAAGTGGCAAGACGCTTTTTCCCTCTCTATAATTTGCTGCTAAAACTTTAACATAATTTTTTACCTCATCAATATCTGCTATTTTATCGCTATAATCTGGCAAAATAATTTGCTTATCAGATTTATCGCTAAGAGCCTCTTTAATAGCTGCTTCTTGCTTTTTAACCTGCTTATTCATATATACGCCACCAATAGCCCCCAAGCCAATAATTAAAAGCCCTATAGATATTTTAATCTCTTTTGTCATCTTTTTTTACCTCCTTGTAATCTACTCTTTTAACAATGTAACCATCTTTTTTAAGTAATTCAACAACACTATCTTTACCTATAAAGTGCATAGCACCAAAAGCAAAGAGATAGAGCTTTTTATCTTTTGTAATCTTTTCTATTCGTTTTGTCATTTTTAAATTTCTATCAAAGAGTAGCTTTTTATTTACTCTATCTTTTAACTCTTTTGGCAAATCTATAAAATCATTACTTTGCTTATTTAATTTATCTATGGCTTTGGTATCTCCTGCAAAGTAGAATTTAAGTAACTCATCTGTAAAGTTTGGATACTTTATATAAAAATCTAAACTTTTATCTAATATTTGAATTAACTCTTCTTGACTAAAGTCATTAAATAAAGAGAGTTGCTCTTCTACTTTTTCTATACCTCCACCAAACTTCTTTTTAGATAGAGCATAGTTAAATATTTCACTATCTAGGGGTTTATACTCTCTATATTTTATCTGTGCTTCTAATCCACTTAACATAAAACTAATAGCCCAAATTTTCATCTTGTCAAACCCTTTTGTGTCAAACATAGGATTTATACTTTTTAGGAAGCTATCTAATTTTTGATATGTTTTTTTTGGCAGTATATCACTAAGTGTTTTATTATCATCTCGCATCATTGCTTTTGTTATAGCCATTTTTGTTAAAAAATCTAGTGGTATTTCGGTATAAACACTATCTGCTCTATCAATTAAACCTTTTGCTACAGGCACAATATCTTTTGTAATTATTGGGTTGGGTAGATGCATTGTTCCAAATAGATAAAACTTTTCATCACCCTTTGTAACTTGCCAAATAAGAGGTTTCGCACTTTGTATGCTATTGTTATCGCCTTTTGGTTTTATACTTAAATCTACCCTTGCAAAAATAGATATTGTAAAAAATATTGCTACTAAAATTATTTTCATCTTAACATCTCCGGTCTATATTCAAAATGCATAGTATCGTAGTGATACCACTTTCCACCCCAAATAAAGCCGTGTCTCTCAAAAATATCTACAATAGCTTTTGGAATTTGGTTGCGATATCTGTATCCACCTTTACTCCAGCGCCAATAGGCAGAGTATTTTACATTAATATCGATAGCTGCCCCAAAAGAGTGGACACTCAGCCTTTTAGTTCCAGCAATTACACGCCACTTAAAAGTGCCTCCAATTGGGTATAGATATTTTTTATATTTAGCAGGTAGCCTCTTTAAATCTGCTACAACTGCTCTTAAAGCTCTATCTACACCCTCTTTTTTTGTAACTTTTACCAAAGAGCCATCAACCCATCTGATTGTAGTTAAATTTCTCTTAACTTCATTTGCACTATTGCCATATATTGAGCGAAAAAGTGGCTCATATCTAATGCGTCCTGGGTCATAATTTTTAGGTAAGCTCTTTACCCAGTATTTAGGGTAGTTAAATCTAAACATATCTTCTATATCAGGTTGATTTAAAAGAGTATTAAAGTTTTTACTCTTACTATCATTATACAAAAAACTTTCACCATTTTGCATAATAATATGGTTATTTTTACAAGCTTTTATTGAGATGTAACTATCTACCAACTTTTGAGCATTGCTATCGCAATTTGAATATATAAAATTTGTTAAGAGTGTTGCAACTATTAATAATCTTTTCATTTTTTTTCTCCAAATAGTGGATTACCACTCTTTTTATGCCACTTTAAAATATAATCCCATGCATCTTTTGAGTTATCTACCATCTTAAATATATCTAAATCTTTTTGCGATATCATACCCTCTTCTA
>JALSPE010000013.1 GCA_026986085.1 Campylobacteraceae bacterium
AATGCATTAGTTAGGTAGTAATTTGAGTTAAAGTTTATACTCCTTTAGAGTCTTTAACTTAATCTCTTCATCATCTTGAAGTAGTAAAATTAACTCTCCAAGTGTCTCTTGGCTCTCAAGTGAAGTAAACATTTGGTCATGCATAAGAATAATTATCTCATTTTTCCTGAATGTTTTTCCACTCTTTAATAACTCTTTTATTCTATTATAGTGTTTTATTGCACTGCTCTCTGTTATCTTGGCATCACTGCTATGGCGTAACTCATAATCCCAACCATAAAATTTATAATCTCTATCTTTACTTAATAGTTTTGCAGCTTTAAGTGCATTTGGTTCGCCTTTAGTAACATCTCCTATCGAGTAAACATTTCTCCCTGGTAATCTTCCTATTTTGGATGTTAGTTTCAGATATTTCTCATTTTTAATAAAATCTTTCTCTACACCTTTTGGGTCACTGTAAAACTTTTTATAATGAAAATTTGCATGTGTAAAGCTATGATTTGCGAGTAAAGCGTATGGATTACTTTTGTATCTAAGTAGATTTGTCATCAATTTTTTATCGCTGCTCATGGGTTTTCCTACTAAAAATATAGTAAATGGAACTTCATAATCTCTAACTATTTGATCTAGATATTTGCTACCAACTAGAGGTCCATCATCACTTGTTAGAAATACACTATATTTATAATCAATTTTTGGCTTATGAACCCTATGAGGATACTCTTTTTTAAATAGAATTTTGTAACTCAATAGTGCACAATCTACAATTAAAAATATTAGTGCAGCAACTATTAGTATTTTTTTATTAATTTTCATACTATCTTAGTTTTTGAAAAACTGTTCCCTCTAGTGAGATATTTGCCATAACACCTAAATTATTATAGATAATAGCTACTGTATCTTTTTTAATATCAATAGAGCTTAAATCTGTCCCTTTACTCCAGTGCATAACGGCTATATTGCCATCTATACCTACTTTCCACTCCTCTTTATTTAAGAATTTGTGCATAGCCTCTTTTGTCAAAAAGAGTATAATCATAGATTGCTTTTTAGCTCCAGCTTGTAACCCCACTGATGTTCCATACATTCTGTAGTAACTTATGATTGAGCCTTTTTGAATTAATGCACCCTCTCCATATTCACCACCAACTACCAATCCAGCTTTATAAACTTCTGGAAAAACCAAATAACCTTCACTCTTTTGAAGTAACTCATCACCACCTTTAAAATCAACATAAAATCTCTGAAGAGACTCTAATATAACCTTTGGCGATATATCTTTTGCACTTATATGAACAGTCGTTAATATAGATACTATTAGTATAATTATCAATTTTTTCATTAGTAAACTCCTTTTAAATAATTATACTAAAAAATATTAAAAAAGAGAAGAGTTTTGAATTATTTGTAGAAACTTATATATAATCTATCTTTTTCTGTAACTTAAAGCTTCTAATAAATCTGCTTTTTTTATTGTATCGTTAGAGTTTAAATCAGAAATTGTTCTTGCAACCTTTTTAATATTTGCAACTGCTCTGTAAGATAGCCCAAATCTCTCAATAGCCATATTAAGGGTATCCGAAGCCTCTTTGTCTAAAATGCAAAACTTATCTATTTCACTCTCTAAAAGTTCCCCGTTGGCTCTTATTTGACCCCTCTTTTTTTGCCTTTTAAAGGCTTCTAAAACTTTTGCGTGTAACTCTTCAGAACTAACAGTAGATTTTTTACTAAAATCAACCTCTTGCATTACTATATTTATATCTATTCTATCTAAAAATGGGTCAGAGAGTCTGTTTTTATATCTCTTAATCTCAACATCAGAACATCTACACTCTTTAGTTTTAGAGAGTAAGTTACCGCAAGGGCAGGGGTTCATTGCTCCAATAAATATAAAATTTGCACTATATTTAATTTTGCTATTTACCCTTGCAATATTTACTACTCTATCTTGAAGTGGCTCTCTAAGAGCCTCTAAAACCCTTGAGTCAAAGTGTGGCAACTCATCGAAAAAGAGAACTCCTCTATTTGCCAAAGCAACTTCTCCGATTTTTGCCGTGTGTGAGCCACCACCAAATATAGCGGCACTTGTAGCAGTGTGATGAGGGCTTCTAAAAGGTCTAACAGGCTTAAAGTCTGGCTCCTCTCCTGCTAAAAATTGGTGCCTTGCAATAGTTAATATCTCATCTTTTGAGAGTGGTGGCAAAATATACCTAAGCCTCTTTGCAATCATACTCTTCCCACTACCTGGATTTCCATTAAGTAACATATTGTGCATTCCAGCTGCGCTTACCAATGCAGCCCTTATTGCAACCTCTTGACCTAAAATATCTCTAAAATCCTCTCGATACTCACTGCAATAGTAGTAGCTAATTCCGTTAATATTGATATAGTTTTTACTATACTCTTGACTCTTTATACTACTCTCTAAAAGCTCCTCTTTATCCAACATTTCAACAGCCTCCTGAAGGCTATCTACTCCATAAAACTCAACATCTTCGATATACTTTAATGACTCTAGAGACTCTTTTGGAACAATTGCATTTTTTATGAACCCTTGTTCTTTTAAAGATAGAATTAGTGGAAATATTAAAGAAGAACTCTTAACCTTTCCATCAAGACCCAACTCACCAAATACAAATATATCACTGTGGGTAATACATCTTTCTCCAAGAGCAACCATTAGGGCTATTGCCAAATCAAAATGTGTTCCACTCTTTTTTATATCGCTAGGAGATAAATTGATAGTAATTTTTAGTGGTGGCAACTCAAATCCAGTAGCTTGTAGAGCATTTTTAGCCCTCTCTTTTGCCTCTTGAATATCACTACTAGCCAAGCCTACTACACTAAAGCCTGGTAAACCCTTTGTAAGGCTACCCTCAACATCAACAACTTTTGCATCTAATCCATCTAGTGTGGCAGATAAAATATGGTTTACTATTACATCACTTTTCATATTGTAATAATAGCATAAAATCAAAATAACTATCTTTTTTATTACAAATTTGAACTTTTATATATTTTTTGATATAATACAAAAAAAAGGTGTAGGAGTCTTCATATGTCATCATTAATATTAAATAATAGTATAACCTCACCATATATCGACAGAAGAGTAGCAGAGGGGCTTTTTAGAGAACTTTTAGGAGAGCGTCCTGCATATAGAGTTTTAAATATATATGGAGATATAGGTAGTGGAAAGACAACATTTGTAAATCAGATGCAGAGTAAATATCTAGATGATAGCAGCGATATAATATCTATAAAGATAGATTTTAACAATAGACTACTACACAAGCCACAAAATGCTGTAATGCATATTGCAAAAGAGTTAGAGGAGAAATTTAATTTTAACTTTATGGCTCTTTGGAAGGCATATGCAATACTTTGGCACAAAAGATATGAGCATAGTCCAATTATGCATGCAGCTCAACTACCATACTTTGATGAGATTAAAAAACTTTTAAATCCAAAAAAGAGTAAAAATATAGTAGATATAGCTGTTGGAATATTTGGAGATAAATTAACAAAAGAGTTAGAGAGGCTAAAAAAAGAGGATACAAAAAGAGTTGAGAGTAAACTATACCAATTCTTTGCAGCCGATTTAAGAAGAATATTAAAAGATAATAACTATAAAGATTGTGTAATTGCTTTAGAAAATATAGATACTCTTGGAGACAACTATGCAGATACCCCCTGCTCAAAAGATGAATGGATTAGAGATTTAATTACTCATATAGGCAAAGATGCACTCTTTGTTATTACATCAAAAGAGCCTCTTAAGTGGGAAAAATGTAACCAAAGCTGGAGTAATCTTATTAAAATGTATGAGATGAAAAACTTTATTAAAAAAGACTCAATTAGATACCTAAGACTATCTGGAGTAAAAGATAAAAATCTACAAGAGGCAATAGCTCTTAGCTCAAAAGGTGAGCCATTTTGGCTAAATTTAGCCTCCCTCTCATATCAAGACGATTCTAATAAACTCCCTGTGGGAAAAAGCGACATCTTTAAACACTTTATATCTAAGCTAGATAGAGATAGTAAAATAATGCTTGATACTCTATCTCACAGTAGAGTATTTACAAAAGATTTATTAGAAGTGGCTTCAATTAAATATAACTTTAAGTTAGATGATAAAAGATTTAACTCACTTATCTCTATGCCTTTTGTTAAAAGATTAGATAATCAAAAATTTACCCTAGATAAACGAATAAAAGATGAGTTGATAAAAGAGCAGAAAAAAGAGGAGAGTGTAGAGTATCGCTCATTTATGTTTAGTTATTATGAAAATATTCTGCAATCTATAGATGCAAATATAGTTAAAGCAACACCAAAACTTGTAGATGAGTCGATAGAAGAGGCATGGTATCATTTAAATTTAATAAATAATGAGCCACTTGTTCATTTTGAGTGGCTAGATTACTATATAGACAGATTCTTTATGTATGCAACATGGGAGCCATTTTTAGAGAGATACAATATGATAGTTCCACAGTTAAAAAAGGCAAAAGATAAAACATCTAAAGAGAAGCTAGTATCTCTATATAACAATTTAGCAGGGCTATACGAATCACTAGGCGATACAAATATATCTAAAAGATATTACAATATGGTAATAAAATTAAATAGACCACAACTACTATCTGCATAATGAAAATAAGGGTCTATTTTGAAGATACAGATATAGGTGGAATTGTATATCACTCTAAATATATCAATTTTTGTGAGAGAGCAAGAAGTGAAGTTCTATTTAAAAATGGTTTATCGCCTTATGAAAAAGATAGCAGAAGTGGATATATTGTGAAGAGTATTAATTGCAACTTTTTAAAGATGGCAACTCTTGGAGATATACTAGAGGTAAAAAGTAAAATTATATCAAAGAAGAAAGTTAGTTTTTTGCTAGAGCAGTTAATTTACAAAGAAGATGAATTGATTTTTAAGATGGATATAACTCTTGTATATTTAAAAAATGGAAAACCCTCTCGTTTAGAAGAAAAATTTTTAAAACTCTTTGAAAATTAATATAATGAGCAGATTAATAGGCCTAGATATATTACGAGGGTTTGCTATTACCTTAATGGTAATATTCCATTTTTGCTACGATTTAAACTATTTTGGTTTTATTAAAATAGATATCACAAGAGACCCATTTTGGCTCAATTTTAGGATTTTAATTGTATCTTTGTTCCTATTTGCAGTTGGTGTTAGTTTGGCTTTAGCCTACAAAGATGGGATAGATTGGAAAAAGTTTAAAAAGAGACTCTTTACCCTTGCAGTGGCATCACTTTTAGTAACAGTTGCAACATATTTTATATTTCCTAATGCTTGGGTTTACTTTGGAATACTTCACTCAATATTAATAATATCTATTCTCTCATTACCATTTATAAACAGAGGTAAATTAGCATTAATTGTTGCTATATCAACTCTAATTGCTTATAACTTTTTTAATATAAATATGCATCCACTCTTTGATATTTTAAAACAGCCTCTACACCTTCCAAATCATACGGTTGATTTAGCGCCAATAATTCCTTGGATAAGCCTCTCTCTTCTTGGTGTTGCAGTGGTTGGTTTTGGTATAGAAAAGAGTCTGTTTAACTTAAAAGTATTTAAATTTGATAGTAAGCTTCATAATCTATTAAAAATATTAGGCAAAAACTCTCTATTAATATACTTAATACATCAGCCTATACTATTTGCAATATTCTATCTAGTTAATTTTGTTACTTAACTTTTGCACTTAAATTAATATATTTAATCTTAACTTTCGCATCTAAATAATTATTATTTTATGGTAAGAATAGGCTATTATCTATATTTGATACAAAAGTTATCACAACTCTTGATATTGTATATTGAAATTTTTAAATAGCCTATCTGTAGAGATTTAAAAAATAAATAGTTTTTATCAAAATAGATGACAATCTTTTATAAGATGTTGTAATAGAAATGTTTACTTTATAATTTTAGTTAAAATTGGGTGTAAAAGTTAATTTTGTTAGTTAAGGGTTAAAAACTAACTTTTTTTTTACTCTTTTTTGTTGTAACTATCTCAAGTCCCATACCTGTAGCATAGTCGATTAAACTCTCAACCCCTGTTAAATATGAAGAGAATCGCATCTTTTTACCATCATCTCCATAAAATATATACCAATTCATTGTAGAGTTATACTCAATTTTTTCTATATTAAACCAACTATACTTCTTTGTTCCACTCCATGGAGTTCTATACTTAATTCCATATCTATCATACTTTCCAGATGTTATTTTATACTCAAGCAAAGATGCAATAGCTGCTATTGAGAATATGACAATCAATCCAACAGCCATATAGAAATCTTTTGAACCAACTGTTGTTTCACTTGTAAATAGGGTATAAACAAAAAGTGCAACAAACCCAAGAGAGCCAATACCTATCCACATTAACCATCTATTGTAAAATAGTTTACCATCCTCTTTATGCTCTTTAATAGAGTGCGCAATAATCAATGCTGCAATAAAGAGCATACCAACCTTTATTAAAATACTTAATATATCCATTTATATTCCTTATTACTAATAATATAGCCATTTATTTGATTTATTACAGAATTTTATCACATAAACTCTTTATTTACTATTTTTATATACAAATTGTCAGAAAATTTTAAAACAGATTATACAGTAGAAGTTTGCAAAGGTGTTCTAATACTTTGCAATAGGGGTTTTACTAAATTTTGCAGGACTACTTGTAAGGTAATTCAAAAAATTTAGTAAAATCCTCTATTCATAAATGATTCGTGCTAATTAGTAAATTTCTATTGCATAATCTAGATTAAATATAACCTATTTCAAACCAGTTACCCACTCATAAAAAGGCATCGCATTAAAAGTTATACCCTTAATTTCAAAACTGTATCCAATAGAATTTGTAACAATAGTTACACTCTTTAGCTTTAAATTTGAAAATATAGAAAAATTAGATTGAACTCTTCTCCAAAAACTCTCTTCATTCTCTAGTGCAGATACAATAATCAACTCACCCTTATTGGTCAAATAGTAGGGTCTATTTTCATATGCTTTAAACTCTATATTTTGCTTAATTAGAGCTAAAGCTACAATTGAATCAAATCTACTGTTAAAATCTAATAATCTATTTAAATATTTAGCAAAAGCAAAATCGTATATAAGCAGTTTTTTACCTAAAGACTTATCAACACTATCTATCCAATATACTACAGATTCATCTTCAAATCTTTTTATTACCTTATATAGCCAATCTTTAGATATCTTAAAAAACTCTTTTGACTTTTGATATATCTGGTGTTTGCTTGTCATTTTAGCGTTAAAAAGAGCTAAAATCAGTAAAACTTTACCCTCTTGTGTAGTAAATTTTTCAAAAAAGAGCTCTTTATAACTAAAACTACTTCCACTTATAGCAATTTTTGGAAGAGAGCCATATTTGGTATAAAGACTAAAATTATGCTCTGGTGTTGAAGCTCTTTGAAAGCTATAAAACTCTTCAAAATCTAATGGAAATAGCTTTATGCTATCTATACTGTTAATATCAACCAACTCAGCAGATACAATAATTACTCTATTTACAGTAGGGATATAATCTAAAAATCCTTCAAAATAGTGGTCTAAAACCAAGGTATCTATTGACTCCTCATTAATAAAATCCGATAGTGAATTTGAATCTATATCATGCATAATAAATATTGGGTCTTGACAATCAATATATAGATAGCTATCTCTCTTTAATGAATTTAAATAGTTAATTACTAATGCACTCTTACCAACTCCTCTAGCTCCATATAGATTAAAACTACTATTTGGCAGCTCTATTTTTCTTAATTTGTAATTATCTATTTTTGGTGGATTATTAAAAAATAGCTCTAAAACTCTCATAAAGACCTCCTCTTTCCTTTTTAAAAGGAAACATAATATCAATTTTAACCAGTTTTTCTTAAAATAGTAACCTCTATCAAATAATATTTTGGTTAAAATTCCATTCGCGTTGTGGGTGTCTGCATAGAGTCTCTAGTAGGCGATTGTGTGCAGATACCCTCGGTATCGAGTGTTGTGGCACTATAAAACAAAATTTACGCTAATATTTAGCGAGTTCTTTATAAGGAAAGTTATTAAATGGAAAGAATTAGATTAAAGCTTAAAGCTTATGATCACAGAGTTTTAGACAGATCGGTTCAAGCGATTGTTGATGCTGTAAAGAGAACTGGTTCAGAGTTAAGAGGACCAATTCCTTTACCAACAAAAATTAAAAAATATACTGTTCTTAGGTCGCCACATGTGAATAAGGATAGTAGAGAACAATTTGAAATTCGCGTTCACGCGAGATTAATAGATATAGTAGCAGCTTCAACTGATACTATTGATTCATTAATGAAATTAGACTTGGCTCCAGAGGTGGAAGTAGAAATCCGCCAAATGGATAAGTAGTAAGGAGTAGAATATGGAATTTATCGTAGAGAAAATTGGTATGAGCAGAACTGTTGGTGTACCAAGCACTCCTGTTACGCTACTTAAAGTAGTTGAGACTAAAGTGTGTGAAGTTCGTGAAGATGGAAAAGCTTTAGTTGCCTACCACAGTGGTAAAAAGATTAATAAATCTATAGAAGGGCAACAAAAAAAGTTTGGCATCAATAAAGAGTTTAACCGTTTTAAAACAATTAAGGTAGCTGAGGGAACTGAAGTTGGAGATCTTAAACTAGCTCCACTTGCAGAAGCAAAAGTTGTTAAGAGTTCATTTAACTCTAAAGGTAGAGGTTTTAGCGGTGGTATGAAGCGCCACAACTTTAGTGGTGGTCCAGCATCTCACGGTCATAGATTTGGTAGAAGAATTGGATCAATTGGTATGTGTGAGTGGCCAGGTCGTGTTCAACCAGGTCAAAAAATGCCAGGACAGTATGGTAATACAAAAATTACTGCTAAAAATGAAGTTATCTCTTTTGATGAAGAGAATGGAATCTTAATCCTCAAAGGTGCAGTGCCAGGTCACAAAGGTGCTAGAGGAATGGTAAGGATAGTTAAATGAGTAATACAGTAGTAAAAACAGCAGATTTACCTCAAAGCTTTTTAGAGGTTCATCCACATAATCTATATCTATATTGTAAAGCATATGCTGCTAATTTAAGAGCAAGTAATGCACATACAAAAAATAGAAGTGCAGTAAGCGGTGGTGGTAAAAAGCCATTTGCTCAAAAAGGTGGAGGTCGTGCAAGACAAGGTTCAATTAGAGCTCCACAATTTAGAGGTGGTGGTGTAGTATTTGGTCCAACAAATGAGAAAAACTATACTCAAAAAGTTAATAAAAAACAAAAAAGATTAGCTCTTATGCATGCAATTGCAGAAAAAGTAGCTAATGAAAAAGTTTTTGTTGTTGATTCAATTGAAATAGCTTCTGGTAAAACAAAAGATGCAAAAGCTCTTTTTGATACTTTTGAACAAAGAGATGTTTTGTTTGTAAAAGAGTTGATTGATGATAAAACATTTTTAGCATTTAGAAACTTGAACAAGTGCTATTTAGTTGAGCCAAATGAACTAAACGGATATCTTGCAGCTGCATATAGTGCAATTGTAATAGAAAAGTCTGTTTGGGAAAATCTAATAAAAGAGAGTTAAGATGGCAGATATTACAGATATTAAAGCAATAATTTATACAGAAAAGAGTCTTAACCTTCAAGAAGAGGGTGTAATTGTTGTTCAAACTAGTCCAAGAGTTACTAAAAACTCACTAAAAGATATATTTAGAGAGTATTTTGGTATTAAACCACTTAGAGTAAACTCAATGAGAGTAAACGGAAAAGTGAAGAGATTTAAAGGTATCGAAGGTAAAAGAGCTGATAGTAAAAAGTTCTATGTAAAACTACCAGAAGATGCAAAAATTGAAAGCCTAAGCGTATAAGGATAGAAGATGGCAATTAAAACATATAAACCATATACACCGTCTCGTCGTTTCTTAACAACGATTGACAATAGCGATATTACTTCTAAGCCAACTGTAAGAGCTCTTTTAAAGAAGCTTCCAGCACACGCAGGTAGAAATAGCTATGGTAGAATTACTTCTCGTCATAAAGAGGCAGGTGCTAAAAAACTTTATAGAATTATCGATTTTAAAAGAAATAAATTCGGTATAGAAGGTAAAGTGGCAACTATTGAGTATGACCCATACAGAAACTGTAGAATTTGTCTTATTAACTATGTAGATGGTGAAAAGAGATATATACTTCAGCCAAAAGGTTTAAAAGTTGGCGATAAAGTTATATCTGCTGAAGCTGGTTTAGATATTAAAGCTGGTAATGCAATGAAGCTAAAAAATATTCCAGTTGGAACACTTATCCATAATATAGAAATGAATCCAGGTCAAGGTGGAAAACTTGCAAGAAGTGCAGGAAGTTATGCTCAAATCATGGGTAGAGATGGAAAGTATGTATCTTTAAGACTTCCATCTGGTGAGATGAGATATATCCTAGGTGAGTGTATGGCAACTATTGGAACAATCGGTAACGAAGATTATGCAAATATGGTTATCGGTAAAGCTGGTAGAAACAGACACAGAGGTATTAGACCACAAACTAGAGGTAGTGCAATGAACCCAATCGATCACCCTCACGGTGGTGGTGAAGGTAAAACTAACTCTGGTCGTCACCCAGTGAGTCCTTGGGGTATGCCAACTAAAGGTTATAAAACTCGTAAGAAAAAAGCTAGTGATAAATTAATTATCTCTAGACGCAAGAAAAAGTAGAGGGGAATTGTTATGGCAAGATCACTAAAAAAAGGACCATTCATAGATGACCATCTAATGAAAAAGGTTCAAAAAGCTAAAGAGGAAGGGTCTCACAAGCCAATTAAAACTTGGTCAAGAAGATCTGTAATCTTTCCAGAGATGATTGGTTTAACAATCAATGTTCATAATGGAAGACAATTTGTTCCAGTATTTATTACAGAGGGACATATTGGATACAAACTTGGTGAATTCGCACCAACTAGAACTTTTAGAGGCCACAAAGGCACTGTTCAAAAGAAGGTAGGTTAATATGAGTAGAGCAATATTAAGATTTTCAAGAGTTTCACCTACAAAAGCTAGATTAGTAGCAAGAGAAGTTCAAGGTATGAATGCAGAGTTAGCTCTAGCTTCATTAGAATTTATGCCTAATAAAGCTGCTGCTATTATCTCTAAAGTAATCGCTTCAGCAGTTGCAAATGGCGATTATGAGCCAGAAGAGGTGGTAATCACATCTTGTAGAGTTGATAAAGCTTCATTTATGAAGCGTTGGAGACCAAGAGCAAGAGGAACGGCTAGCAGAATATTAAAGCCAACTTCTCATATTTTTGTAGAAGTAGCTCCTGCAAATAATAATGATGGAAAGGATGCATAACTATGGGTCAAAAAGTTAATCCAATAGGTCTTAGACTTGGAATCAATAGAAACTGGGAGTCAAGATGGTTTCCATCAAAAACTAGAGCTCCTTCATTTATAGAAGAAGATTATAGAATTAGAAAATTAATTAAAAAAGATCTCTTCTTTGCAGGTGTTAGTAATATTATTATTGAAAGAACTGCAAAAAAAATAAGAGTTACAATTGTAACAGCAAGACCTGGTGTAGTAATTGGTAAAAAAGGTGCTGATATTGAAAAACTAAAAGTTAAGCTTCAAAAAGAGCTTAACAAAGATGTTGCAATCAATATCAAAGAAGAAAAAAGACCTCTATCAAATGCACAATTAGTAGCAGAGAATGTTGCTCAACAAATTGAGCGTCGTGTTGCTTTTAGAAGAGCAATGAAAAAAGCTATTCAAGGTGCTCTTAAACAAGGTGCAAAAGGTATTAAAATATCTGCTTCTGGTCGTTTAGGTGGTGCTGAAATGGCAAGAACTGAGTGGTATTTAGAGGGAAGAGTTCCATTGCATACTCTAAGAGCAAAAATAGATTACGGTTTTGCAGAAGCTTTAACTACTTATGGAAACATTGGTATTAAAGTTTGGATCTTCAAAGGTGAAGTTCTTCAAAAAGGAATTCAACCAGAAAAGAAAGATTCTCGCCCAAGTCGTGGTAGAAAAAGAAGAGGAGCATAAATTATGTTGATGCCAAAAAGAACCAAATGGAGAAAGCAACAAAAGGGTCGTAACCGTGGTAAAGCTTTCCGTGGAAATAAGATAGAGTTTGGTGAGTTTGCTATCAAAGCTGTTGAAGCTGGTAGAATTGACTCTCGACAAATTGAGTCAGCTCGTATTGCAATGACAAGAAAAGTAAACAGAACAGGTAAAACTTGGATTAGAGTTTTTCCAGATAAACCTTTAACTAAAAAACCTCTTGAGACAAGAATGGGTAAAGGTAAAGGTGCTGTTGAGAAGTGGGTTATGAATATTAAGCCAGGTCGTATCATATTTGAAATGGCAGGAGTTAATGAAGAGTTGGCTAGAGCTGCTTTAACATTAGCTTGTCATAAGCTACCATTTAAGACAAAAATAATTTCAAGGGAAGATAGCAATGAAATATACTGATCTTCAAAATAAAGATATAGCTGAATTAAATAAGCTATTAAAAGAGAAAAAGCTAGAAGTGTTTACACTAAAAGTTAAACTAAAAACAATGCAACTAACTAATACAGCAGAGCTTAAAGCTGCTAAAAAAGATGTTGCTAGAATTTTAACAGCAATAAATGCTAAAGGGTAAGCGATGCCAAAAAGAGTAATATCTGGAACAGTAATTAAAAAAGCTGGTGAAAAAACAGCAACAGTTTTGGTTGAGAGAAAAATCTTGCACCCAAGATATCACAAAACTGTAAAAAGATTTAAAAAATATTTAGTTCACGATGAGAAGAATGAAGCAAATGTTGGAGATACAATTAGTGCTATTGAGTGCCGTCCTGTATCTAAAAATAAAGCTTTCCGTCTTACAGAGATAACTAAAAGAGGAGAGGGCTAATGATTCAGAGTTTCACAAGATTAAATGTAGCTGATAACAGTGGCGCTAAAGAGATTATGTGTATTAAAGTTCTTGGTGGTTCTAAGAGAAGATATGCATCAGTTGGTGACATTATTGTAGCATCTGTAAAAAAAGCTACTCCAAATGGAAAAGTTAAAAAAGGTAAAGTTGTAAAAGCTGTTGTAGTGAGAACTAAAAAAGAGATTCAAAGAGAGAATGGTTCTCTAATTAGATTTGATGATAATGCAGCAGTAATTATTGATGATAAGAAAGAGCCAATTGGTACTCGTATCTTTGGACCCGTAAGTAGAGAAACAAGATATGCAGGGTTTATGAAGATTGTATCACTTGCACCGGAGGTTTGGTAATGGCTAAAAAGTTTAAAATTAAAAAGGGCGATACTGTATTAATTATCGCTGGTGATGATAAGGGTAAAACTGGAGAAGTTTTAAAGGTTCTTACTAAAAAAGATGCCGTTATTGTTGCAGGTTGTAAAATTGCAAAAAAAACTGTTAAACCAACTGAAGAGAATAAAGAGGGTGGTTTTGCTGAAAAAGAGATGCCAATTCATATCTCTAATGTTAAGAAAGTTGAGGAGTAGTTATGAGTAGATTAAAAGAGAAGTATGTAAATACAATTGCTCCAGCACTTCGTGAAGAACTCTCTATTAACAATGTTATGAAAACACCAAAACTAGAAAAGATAGTAATTAGTGTTGGTGCTGGTGAAGAGGGTAAAGATAATAAGTTAATAGCTAATATGGCTGATACAATATCATTAATCTCAGGTCAAAAAGCTATTGTAACAATTGCTAAAAAGAGTGTTGCAGGTTTTAAAGCTAGAGAGGGTGCACCAAGTGGTATTAAAGTAACTCTAAGAGGTGAAAATATGTATAACTTTTTAGATAAGTTAGTATCTATTGCACTTCCAAGAGTTAAAGATTTCCGTGGTGTTCCAAGACGTGGATTTGATGGTCGTGGTAATTATAACTTTGGTTTAGATGAGCAATTGATGTTCCCTGAAGTTAGCTACGACTCTATTATGAAAACTCATGGTATGAATATAGCAATTATAACAAATACAGAAGATGACAAAGAGGCATTCACACTTTTAGAGAAGTTAGGTATGCCATTTGCGAAAGGAAAGAAATAATGGCTAAGAAGTCAATGATCGCAAAGGCTAAAAGAAAGCCTAAATTTGCAGTTCAATCATATACAAGATGTTCAATTTGTGGAAGACCTCACTCTGTATATAGAGATTTTGGTATCTGTAGAATTTGTTTAAGAAAAATGGCAAACGAGGGTTTAATCCCTGGTATGCGTAAATCAAGCTGGTAATTAAGGAGTAAAAGATGATGACAGACATTATTGCAGACTCTCTTACTCGAATAAGAAATGCAGGCATGAGAAGACTTGAAACCACAACTCTTCTACACTCAAAAATGATTGAGGCTATTGTTTCTATTCTTGTAGAGAAGGGTTATTTAGAGAGTTTTTCAATAGAAGATTTAGGAAACAATAAGAAGGCTATAAAAGTTACTTTAAAATATGATGAGAATGAGAAACCTATGATTAATGAAATTAAAAGAATCTCTAAACCTGGTCGTAGAATTAATAAAAGTAGAGATGCTATAAAAACATTTAAAAATGGTTATGGCACTCTAATTGTTTCGACAAGCAAAGGTGTTTTACCTAATGATAAAGCATTTGAACTTGGCACAGGTGGCGAAGTCATCTGTAGCGTATGGTAAGGGAGGGATAGTTTATGTCAAGAGTTGGAAAAGAACCAGTAGCTATACCTTCAGGTATTGATGTTTCGGTTGATGGAACAGTAATTGTTGCTAAAAAAGGCAATCTAGAGAAGAGATTAGAGACTCATGGTAGAGTGAATGTTGCTATTGAAGATAAAGAGGTAAAATTAACTAGAGTTGATGACACTAAGCAATCTTCAGCATTTTGGGGAACATATAGAGCTCTATTAAATAATATCTTTATTGGTTTAGATAAAGGTTTTAGTAAATCTTTAGAGATTAATGGAGTTGGTTATAGAGCAGCGGTAAGTGGTAAAAAATTAGAGTTACAACTTGGTTTCTCTCATCCAATTAATTATGATATTCCAGAAGGAATTGATATAAAAGTTGAGAAGAATATTATTACTGTTTCTGGAACAGATAAACAAAAAGTTGGTCAAGTATCAGCAGAGATTAGAAGCTTCCGTCCACCAGAGCCTTATAAAGGCAAGGGTGTTAAATACACTGACGAAGTTATAATCAGAAAAGCTGGTAAAGCAGCTGGTAAGTAAGGAGCCAAGATATGTTAAAAAGTATACAAAAAACTAAAAACAGACGCTACATGCAGCGTAAGCGTAGAGTTCGTGGTAATATTTTTGGTTGCGAAACTACTCCAAGAGTTACAGTGTTTAGATCAAATAAACACTTCTATGCACAAGCAATAGATGACACTAAAGGTCATACACTTGCTTACTCTGATGGAATTAAACTTGGTGTAAAAGCAAATAAAGATGGTGCAACTACTGTTGCAAAAGATTTAGGTGAAAAGCTAAAAGCTGCAGGTATTGAAACTATCGTATTTGATAGAAACGGATACCTATATCACGGTGTTGTTGCATCATTTGCTGAGGCTCTTAGAGAGTCTGGAATTAAATTTTAAGGAACTCTGATGGATAACATAAATAGAGAAGATTTCGAAGAGATTGTGGTAAACATCGGGCGTGTAACTAAAGTTGTAAAGGGTGGTAGAAGATTTAGATTTACTGCTCTTGTGGTTATCGGCGATAAAAATGGAACAGTTGGTTATGGTTATGGAAAAGCAAAAGAGGTTCCAGATGCTATTAAAAAAGCTGTTGATGATGCATTTAAAAACTTAGTTAAAGTTAATATCAAAGGCACAACAATTGCACACGATATTGAGCATAAATATAAAGCTAGTAGAATTGTTTTAAGACCAGCTAGCGAAGGTACAGGAGCAATCGCAGGTGGTGCGGCTAGACCAGTTATAGAGTTAGCAGGAATTAAAGATATAATTTCAAAATCGATTGGTTCAAACAATCCAAACAACCTTGTTAGATGCACAATCGAAGCACTAACAAGAATAAAAGGTTAAGGAGCAGTAATGAGTTTACACAATCTACAACCAGCTCCAGGTTCTACTCATCCTAAAAAGAGAGTAGGTCGTGGACAAGGTTCAGGAACAGGAAAGACTGCAGGTCGTGGACAAAAAGGTCAAAAGTCTAGAAGTGGTTACTCAAGAAAGAGAAACTTTGAAGGTGGACAAATGCCACTTGCAAAAAGAGTGCCAAAAATTGGTTTTACATCAAGAGTAATAAAGCCATATGTAATTAATGTAGAGAAAATTAAAGCAGTTGCAGAGTTAGACGAAATTACCTTAGAGAGCATTAGAAGTGTTCATAAAATTGGTAAAAGTGTAACTAGAGTTAAACTTATTGGTAGTGGCGCAAAAGATTTAGCTGCTAAAATTAAGGATGACGCTGTAACTACAAGTGGTAAATAGTTATGAATAATACACTAACACAAAAGATACTTATTACTTTTGCTTTTCTTTTTGCTTATCGTGTTCTAGCATATATCCCAGTTCCTGGGGTAGATCTAGATGTTATAGCAAACTTTTTCAAAGATAATTCTAACAATGCATTAGGTATGGCAAATATGTTTAGTGGTAATGCAATATCGAGGTTAAGTATAATCTCTCTTGGTATTATGCCATATATTACAGCTTCAATTGTAATGGAGCTTTTAGCTGCAACATTCCCAGCTCTTGGACAAATGAAAAAAGAGAGAGATGGTATGCAAAAATATATGCAAATTATCCGTTACTTCACAATTTTTATTACTGTAATTCAAGCTGTGGGTGTAGCTGTTGGACTTCAACATATGGGTAATAATGGTGCAGTATTAATTGATATGAATAAATTTATTGTCATTGCAGTATTCTCAATGCTTGCTGGAACTATGCTTCTAATGTGGTTTGGAGAGCAAATTACCCAAAGAGGTATTGGTAATGGTATATCATTAATTATCTTCGCAGGTATTGTATCTGGAATACCAGCAGCTATTGGAAATACAATTTCTCAAGTAAACTCAGGAAGTATGGATTTTGCTGTTGTAATTGGAATATTTATTATAATGGTAGTTACAATTTTAACAATTATCTATATTGAATTAGGTGAACGCCGTATTCCAATTAGCTACTCAAGAAAAACTTTAATGCAAAATCAGAGTAAAAAAATTATGAACTATATTCCAATAAGGTTGAATATATCTGGAGTAATCCCTCCAATTTTTGCTAGTGCTATATTGATGTTTCCATTAACAATGTTAAAATCAAGCGATAGCGAAATTGCTAAAATGATTACAGATTATTTAACGCCTGGTAGTATGCTCTATAATGTAGTAGTATTTTTCTTGGTTATATTCTTTGCTTTCTTTTATGCATCTATTCAATTTAATGCAAAAGATATTGCAGAGAACCTTAAAAAGCAGGGTGGATTTATTCCTGGTGTTAGACCAGGAGAGCAGACAAAAGAGTTTTTAAATGATGTCGCAAGTAAATTGACACTTTGGGGTGCACTCTATTTAGCAATAATCTCAACTGTGCCATTTGCAATCATTAGTAAATTGGGTGCTTCATTCTACTTTGGTGGAACTGCTGTTTTAATTGTTGTTCAAGTTGCACTCGATACAATGAGAAAAATAGAGGCTCAAAAAGTGATGGGTCAATATCAAACACCAGGTAATATTGGTTTATAATGGCTATAACACTTAGAAAAAAGAGTGAAATAGATACTATGCGCCGTGCTGGTGCAATAGTAGGGGAGACATTAGAGTATCTTCGCTCTATAGTTAAAGAGGGTATGACACTAAAAGAGATTGATTCTCTTGGTGAAGAGTTTATACTAAAAGCTGGTGCTAAACCCTCTTTTAAAGGTCTCTATGGTTTTCCTGCATCTGTTTGCACATCTGTAAATGAAGTTATTATACATGGTATTCCAACCGACTATAAAGTAAAAAGTGGTGATATTTTAGGTTTAGATATTGGCACATATCTTGATGGATACTATGGTGACGCTGCTATTACTATGCCAATTGGAGATATTGCACAAGAAGATGAAAAACTTATAGCTTGTTCAAAAGATACACTATACAGTGCTATTGAATCAATAAAAACTGGTATGAGATTTAAAGAGTTAAGCTCTATTTTAGAAAACTCAATTAGAGATGCTGGTTTTGTTCCACTTAGAGATTTTTGTGGGCATGGAATTGGCAAAAAGCCTCATGATGAACCAAATATCCCTAACTATTTAGAGGGTAAAGCAAATCAAGGACCTAAAATAAAGAATGGAATGGTCTTTTGTTTAGAGCCAATGGTATGCCAAAAAGAGGAGAATCCATTAATTTTAGATGATAAGTGGAGCGTAATTAGTAGCGACCGACTAAATGGAAGCCACTATGAACACCAAGTAGCTATAGTTGATAATAGAGCTATAATTTTAACAAATCCATAAAAGGAGCAGATATGGCAAAAGATGATGTAATAGAAATTGATGGTAAAGTGGTAGAAGCCCTACCAAACGCAACTTTTAGAGTAGAGTTAGAAAATGGTCACAATGTATTGTGCCATATTGCAGGTAAAATGAGAATGCACTACATTAAAATTCTACCTGGAGATAAGGTAAAAGTAGAATTAACACCATACTCGTTAGATAAAGGTAGAATTACCTTTAGATATAAATAGTAAATATTTTGATAACTAAACTTTTAAAGGTTAGTTATCATCATTTATAAAACACTCATCTATATCTTTTTTAGCTAACTCAATAGTTCTAGAGCCTGGATATGATGCCATTTCATTTTTGTTTATTCCTGTGCAATCTATTAAAATCCAATTAATAGTATTATCTACACCACCTCTATTAATTGCACACTCAAATTGATGCTTTGTATCGCTTATCTCTATTAGACCCGTTTTATACTTAATATTATACTCTTTTACATTTTTTACATTTTTAAAGCTTGAGCTATTATACTCTTTTATATAAAAGCTCTTATCATCAAAAATATATTTTTTGAAAACTCTCTTTTCTTTTTGAGTATCTTCACATATATTATACCAATGGTTTTTGGTTAAAATTTTTTTACTGCTTTGGTCTATTTTACTATCTACTATATTGCTACTTCCACCACCGCAACCACTTAGTAGTAAAGCTACTATAATTGAATATAACCTAAAATTCATTTTATCCTCCTTGTATAATTTATATTATTATAACAAATTAAAATTATAGTTTTATGAAATTATTAATTTGCTAATCTTATCGTATATTTTACTTCTATTAAATTTATTTCATATTGATATATATTTTAATTTATATATCAATATGGAATATAATATTAATATTATATTAAAGAAGGGAGCAGTAATGAGAGATTTTATATCGTTATTAGTTGGTAGTTTTATAGCTACTACCACAATATCTATAGCGGGTAATATTACTTCATGGACAACAGGAGAGTATGAAAATAATAGTAATCTTACAAAACAATTAAATATTGAAAATGCCAAAAGATTAAAGGTAACTATTAAAGGAGAGACAGAACAAGGTTGGGATTATATAAATATATACGATAAAGACAATAATTTAATAAGAAAAGTCTCTGGAGATATAGATGAAAGCTTTAATGTAATTGGCTCTTCTATTATAGCTAATTTAGTTAGCGATGACTCTAATGTAGATAGTGGGGTTACTGTATCCATAGAAGATATATCAAATGAGTCAAATAATGATATGACAGAATGGACTACAGGTGCTTATAGTAATA
>JALSPE010000014.1 GCA_026986085.1 Campylobacteraceae bacterium
TTAAGTGTTGTTATCTCTCCACTTCAAGCCTTAATGAAAGATCATATTACCAATTTTAATAAGAAAGTATCTAATTATAAAGCTGTTGCAATTAGTGGATTTTTAAGTCCATTAGAGAGAAGTGAAGCTATTGAAAGTGTTATAAGTGGAGATGCAGATATTTTATATATTGCACCTGAATCTTTGCGTTCTAAAGCTATATTTAATATTTTAAAAAATAGGGTAATAGATAGATTTATTGTGGATGAAGCTCATTGTTTATCTACTTGGGGAAATGATTTTAGACAAGATTATTTCTATATATGCGATTATATTAAAGATTTAATGGATGCTAAAAAAGGTTTTCAGGATAATATTCCAATATCATGTTTCACGGCAACGGCAAAACCGAGTGTTCTTGATGACATAAAGGAGTATTTTAAGCAAGGCTTAGATTTGGATTTAAAAGAGTTTATCGCAAAACCTGATAGGAAAAATCTTAAATATAACTCCATTAAAAGTGAACAAAAGCAAAAATATAAAAAACTTTTAGATTTGATTAATACTAATAGTGGTTCAACCTTGATATATATACCATCTTCTACAACAAAGTGTGATGAGATTGCACACAAATTAACCTTGGATACATCAAAAGTTGTTAAATCATTTCATTCTAAAATTGATTCAACCCAAAAGATGAAGATTTTAAAGCAATATATAAATAATGAAATCGATATTATTGTTGCAACTACTGCCTTTGGTATGGGAGTTGACAAGCCAGATATAAAAAATGTTATACATTATGAAATATCAGATTCTTTAGAAAATTATGCACAAGAAGCTGGTAGAGGTGCAAGAGATGAAAGTTTGGAAGCTAATTGTCAAATTTTATTCGATGAAGATGATTTAGATAAACATTTTGCTACATTAAATAGGTCTAAAATTACTGCAAGTGAGATAAATTCTATATTTAGAGTTATTAAAAATCAAAAAGGAGATAGTGTCTATTTAACTACATTTGAACTTGCAAAAATGGCAGGTTGGGATATAGAAGACTCTGCAAATGATTACTCTACCAAGGTTAAGAGTGCATTGCTTGAATTGGAACGAGAAGAATATATAAGTCGAAAAAGAAATATTGTTAATTTTTTTGCTGACTCTGTAGTTGCTTTAAATATGGAACAATTGCATAAAAAGTTAGAAAATTGTAACTATACTAAAGAGCAAAAAGAGTTGATTATACTTTTGTATCAGCATATTATAAGAAGAGGTATGACAAAGATGGTAGCAATCGATGAATTATCTCATATTTTAGGTGCTTCAAAAGATAGTGTCTCTTTGGCAATATATCATTTGAAGGAGTTAGGTTTATTATCAGACAATAAAGATTTAAGTGCAAATATTACTAAAAGAGATTTAAATAAATATAGTAAAATTATAAATATTGTAAACTCAATTTTTGAATATATTTTAAATAGCAATAAAAGTAAATATAGCATTAAAGAGTTGAATGAGTATATTATTCAAAACAATATAAGCACAAAAAATGAGTCAAATTTAATTGTAGATATTTTAAGAGAGTTTAGAGATAAGACTCTATTTGTATTTAAAAGAATTAATAGGCAAAAAGATATTTGGTATATTGAAATTTTAGATAGAGAAGAGCTGAAGAGTCGAATATATAAAAGGGATAACACTGCTAAAAAAATCATACAATATTTTGAAACTGAAATAGCTAAAAATGGTGATATTGTGGAATTTTCATTGAAAGAGTTAAAGAAGCTATTTAAAGAGAATATATCACCAAAAGAGATTGATAAAACTCTTTTATATTTACACCATTTAAAGGTAATCGAGTTATTGCAAGGCAGGTTTATTAGTTATATGCCAATGACTATTATCAAAACAGATAAAATTAAAGAAAAGTATAAACGATACACTCTTGCTCAATATCGACAAAGGTTGGCTAAATATTATCAAAACAGAGTTGAAGGTATTCATATAGTTGGAAAATATGCTGATATTTTAGAAAATAGTGAAAAAGAAGCAAAAAGCTTTTTGTTAGATTATTTTACAATGAATTATGCAAAATTTAAACGAAAATATAAATTGCTTAAAAGTGAAATTACAAGATCTGTTACAAAAAAGAGATATGATAATATTTTTTCTACTCTATCTAATGAACAAAAAATAATTATAGAAGATAAATCAGCAAAAGCTATGATGATTTTGGCAGGTCCAGGAAGTGGAAAAACAAAAGTTTTAGTTCATAAAATTGCATCTTTATTGCTAACTGAAGATATAAAACCAGAGCAGTTTTTGATGCTAACTTTCTCTAAAACAGCGGCTTCTGAATTTAGATATAGATTAAATAGTTTAATTGGAACACTCTCTTATGATATAGAAATACATACATTTCATGCATATGCTTTAAAACTTATTGCAAGAGAAGTTAAAGAGCATAAAGATATTTTAGATAATTCGATACAAGAAGCAACAAAGCAAATTGTCAATGGAGATATAACGCTACCTCTGTTTAGTGTTTTAGTGCTTGATGAGTATCAAGATATTAATGATACAAGCTTTAAATTTATAGAAGCAATTTATAAATATAGTAACGATGATATGAGGGTAATTGCAGTCGGTGATGATGACCAATGCATAATGGATTTTAATGGTGCCAATGTTGAGTTTATAAATAGATTTAAGGATATTTTTGGACAAGATAGTAGCTACAAACAATATAATTTATTAACTAACTTTAGAAGTGCTACAAATATTGTCAATTATACAAATGATTTTATTGTAAATGTAAAAAATAGATTTAAAAATCAACCATTAAAAGCTCATAAAAGTGAGGATGGAAATGTTATTGTTAAGGTATGTAAAAGTGAAAATTTAAATCAATGTGCAGTTGAAACAGTAGAAGATAAGAATTTTTTGAAAAATAGTGTTATCTTAACATATCATAATGAAGATGTTATGAAGATATATTCATATTTAAATAGTAAAAATATTGGGGCTAAATATATTTTAGATAGAGAAGGGTTTCATCTAAAAAATATGATAGAAATATATGAGTTTAATAAAGAGTTACAAACAAAACAAAGTTTTTTTACCGAAGAACACTTTAATATTGCTTTTGAAAAAGTTGCAGTAAAATTTAATAAGTCTAAAAATTTAAAACTATTAAGAGATATTATTGATAGATTTTTATGTGAGAGTTTAGAGTATTATCCTTCTGAATGGATTTCATATTTAGATGAGATTAAACTAGAAGATTTTATTCACTTTAAAAATACAGTTACAATATCTACCATACATAAATCTAAAGGTATGGAGTTTGATAATGTAATTTTAATTGTAAATTATAAAGAATATAAAGACAATATAATGAGATTATATTATGTAGGAATGACAAGAGCTAAAAATAATTTAATTGTGATAAAACGGGATAATAAGCTACCAAAAGCACAAAGCATATTTGCAAAATATATTTTAGATGAAAAAGAGTATAGTAACAGTTTGCAACAAGTTACACTTATTATGGGATTGAAAGATGTTAATTTAGGTTTTGAAAATAGTGTAAATATAGTTGCAGGAGATATGGTAGATATAAAAATGTTTTCTAATAAGTTTAGATTTTATTATAAAGGAAATGTGGTTGATGAAGCTTCAAAAATATTTACAAGAGAGTTGTTGAAATATATAAATAGAGGTTATAAAATAGATAAAGCTATAGTAGAATTTGTGATTTTATGGAAAGATTTAAAACACAATTCTTTAAATAGGCATATTTTGTGTAAGATTAAGCTTGTAAAATGATATTTGTTAATAATTTAAGTTATAAATTTTAAAAGAGTTAAAAAATCTATGAAATGAGTGTTTTTTAAAATAGCTAGAAAAAATAGGATTAATTGCTTGAATAGTTACTAAATTACCTATTTTAGGGCTTTTGGTAACATTTCAAAATGACCATATAAGATATTAAAATCTATTTTTTTAGTTACTATTTTAAAAACATAAGGGTTTTAGTTATGAAATTTAAATTATTTTTACTATCAACAATGGTAGCCAATGCAGGTTTTTTTACTCATGATTTACAATATTATGAAACTCATCTTGATGATGCAAAAGAGAAGATGGATGAGTGCTTTAAATCACTTCAACATGCTTTGATAGATAAAGATGAAGATAAAATAAAAGAGTTAGAACAAGACTCTGAGTGTGATCATGCAGATAGAGCATTAAAGGAAGCAAAAAGTCGAGAAGAGGAAGCTCGAAGAGAGATAGAAGAGAAACAGAGAAAAGAGAGACAAGCAAAAAATAAGGCTCTGTTTTTACAGAAAAAGCAAGAGTATATATTGAAATACAAAGATATGCCATATTTAGAGTTTTTAAAAGATGCTGAAAAGTGCCAATACTACAGGCATTATGGAAATATTTTTACTCCTAAAGACTCTCAATGTGTGGCTTGGAAAGAGATGAAAAAAGAGAAAGAGACAATAGCACTTGATAAACTAGATGCTACATATCCTGATAAGAAACTTTTGGATTATAAAAATAAAGTTTGTAAGAGAGTCCAATATGGAAATATAGCTTGTAATTTTGCTGTGTTAGCCTTTCAACATAGAGAAGAGAGTGTAATTAAAAACTATTTAGAAAATAGAGATTTATTAAAAAAGGATTTTAACGATTGTTATGCAAAAATTACTGCCTTTAATAAGCAGAGAAAATTTCAAGAAGCTCAAAATGTATCAAATACTTACAAATGCTATATGACTTACAAAGCAGCACAAAAGTTAAATATTTATGGTTTCTTTAGACCTATGAAATGAGGGATAAAAAGGTAAATAATCGACCTTTTCCTTTCAATAATAGAAAAAAATCACGAAATAATTTCGAGCTTAATAGGTGTATCGAAATCCTTGATTTCACTCTCTAAAAGATATAACTCTTTAGTAGCTACTATCTCTAATTGATTCTCTTTTAAGATAAAATTGTAACTCTCTTTGGCACTGTAACTATGTAAAATATCGCTTAATGAGTAGATAAAGGATAGCCATTTTAGTTCATTAAATGATGGTAGTAGTTTTTCGTGTTCTTTGAATAGTGGTTCGTATATTAGTTTGT
>JALSPE010000015.1 GCA_026986085.1 Campylobacteraceae bacterium
ATACAGAGTTTAAACTTTTTTACCTCGAATAAATTCTAGGGTTTAGAGAGATTTTTTATTGTTTTAGATCAAATGTGGAATAACTTAACTTTTATTCATTTTAATATTATTTGACATTATATATAGAATTTTTCAGTATCTGTCGTAGTGGCACTGTTTGCGTTAAAAGATAATTAAATTAGGTGCGAAAGTTAAACCAAAATTATTCAATATCGCCACTGTTATATTTTAGTGGCGATATTTAACTTTAATTTTTTTTACTATCTTCTTGTGCAGCATTTGCTAGAGATATTAGCATAACTCCATCGAAGAATAAGCTAATTCCTACAAACATTCCAACAAGCCATACTGTCTTAACAGGGTTGCCTAAAGATAGCCAAAAATATACACCTATTGCAAATGATAAAATTGCATTTAAAAGGACAATCCACCACCCACTGTTTGGTCTTAGTTTTAGTGCAATAGTTAAATTTAATGCACTATCAATAAAGAAGTAAGCTGTATAGATAATTGCCAGAGCTACAACTCCAGATAGTGGATTAAATATAATTAAAATTGACACCACAATATACATTAACGCTTTAAGCCAACTTAACCAATCTTTTTTATTTAATTGCCAAGTTTGAACAGCTGTAAATATACCACCTAGAAGTAATAACCAACCTACAAAAATTGCTGAAGTTAGCGACATAATACCTGGAAAAAACATTCCAAATATACCTAATATTATAAAAATAATACCATAAAGTTTACTACTCTTTGCAAACTGCTGTGTTAAATCTTTATTATTTATAAATAGTTTATAATTAACCATAATCCTCTTCCTCTCTTATTTAAAGTGTTAAATCTAATATAATTTCAGATTTCTCTATTAATTGTTCTGTAACTTGACGACTCTCTTCATTAACCTGTTTCATAACTTTTGCCATTACAATTAAAATTGTTCCCGTAATCTCTGGTAGTTTTGCTTCAACTTCTGGAGACAACTCATACTTCAATACAGGATAGTGAGTTAATTGCTCTAAAATATCTTCTACAGGAAGCTCCTCTTCAAGTTTTCTAAACTCAATTATTGCCTCTTGAAGCCCTTTTGTAATTGGTAAATCACTCTCCCAAATTACATCTCTACCATTCATATTTGCACTAAACTCTGCTGCTAATAAAATATCGTAAATTTTTTTCCCAGCATAATCTGTAATCTCTTTTGCGTGTTGTTTGTGAATATCTAAAGAGGCCGCTTTTCTAAAAAGTGCCTCCAATTTTGTAAATCCTACTACTGCCATCAATAATCCTTTTCTACTTTTTTACGCTACTTAAAGCTTTCTCTTTAAACTCTTTAATCTTTTTGATTAACTCTTCAAATAGTTTTTCAGCTTTGTTTTTACCTCTAACCTCTTTTTCTACTTTTGATATCTCATCATTTAAAACTTTGTATGTTGTCTCTGAAGTGCTAACATACCCTAAAACTTCATCTTTTTTTAAAGACTCTTTAGCAAGGGCTAAATGTGCTAAAGCCAACTCTTTATTATCTTTTGCAACTTTACTTGCAGCTGTAATTAACTCTTGAGCTTTAAGTATTCCTATTGGAGTTATTTGAGTTACAGTTACAAATGTATTTAGAGTTGTAGTTAAAACTGCTTTTGCCTCTTTTAATTTATTATCATGCAGATATTTTGCTGCTAATTTTAATGAACTAGGGTAGCTAATTAGTGGAATATTTACTGTTGAAAAATCAATCTCATCAACTAATGAACTAGCTATCTTTCTACCCTCTTGAACTCTTTTATTTGTAAGTAGAGCAATTGATGTAATAATTGCATTCTCTGCTGCTCTTGAATTACCTAAAAACTCATTTACAACAACTTTAGCATCAACAGGAATAAGCTCTGGAACTTTAGGATTACTTAAAACTACCTCAATTTTACCAATAGCTTTCTCTAAACTCTTAATAGCTTCATCTTTTTTATTTTCATCAATATGCTTTATTGTCTCTGCTACTAAAACAATAGATTCAACTGCCTCTTTTACAACTTTAACATCACTTTTTTGTTTGTTTGCACTACTCTTTGCATTTGCTACAGCACTCTTTGATACACTTTTACTTGTAACCTTTGTTGCCTCTGCATATGCATTAGCTCCTAATAGTGATATTGCTACTATTGAAGATAATATTAATCTTTTCATATCTACTCCTTAAAATTATATTTTTGGTTTTACAGATAGAAGTTTATACTTTTTCTAAATTTATCTATGCTACATAAGTTGCAAATAGATATAAATTATGTATAATCACTTAAAAAAGGATAGTAGTTTGGAGTTAAAAAAATTAGATAAATATATAATAGAAGATATAGAAGGAGATGAACACCCATCAGACTTTATAAAAAGAGATGGCTTTAATGTTTTAATTTTAAGATTACCAGAAGTAGATTTAGAAGTTACTATTAAATCATATGCATATATAATTGAGGGCGATAGAGTATCTATATATAATAGAGAGAAAAAGAGTTTAGAAGATTTTGGCTCTTTAGATGACCTTTTAGATGCACTAAACTCTAAAATAGAGAAATTAATTTCTGATGTAAAGAGATATCACATCTTAATTGATAATTTAGAGGAGAGTATCTATACAGATAATTTAAGCAATACCTTTATGCAAGAGTGGTTAAGTTATAAAAAAGATGTATCTTTAATTAATCGACTTATGTTTCATGCTTCAGTTACAGTTGAGCAGTTGGTATTATCACTTAAAAAAGAGAGTAGTGTTAATATTCATGCCTTAGAAGATATAAAAGAGGAGACAAAAAGGGTATATGACCTCTCTAAATCTGCACTTGAAAAGTTAGATAATCTATATAGTTTTTATAGTGCCAAGGTAGATGAAAAGATGAATAAAAATGTCTATTATTTAACTCTTTTATCTGGAATATTCTTGCCACTTACTCTCCTAACAGGCTTTTTTGGTATGAATACAGGTGGATTGCCACTTGCCAATGACCCAATGGGAACTTGGAAAGTGGTTGCTATTTCTTTGGTTTTAGAAGTTATCTTCTTTTTACCATTTATTTTACAAAACTTTAAAAAGATAGAGAAGTTTAAGAGGTAATCTCTTCTCCATCTTGTTTCAATTCATTATCCATCCACTCTTGAATCATTCCAAGTTGCATACCTATTAAATCTATATGCTCTCTTTTTGCATCAGGAGATGGTAGCCAATTGGCAACAAAATCATCACATAAAGAGCTATTTACACTCTCTATTAAATACTCAGCATAATCTCTTACGCTATCAACCTCGACCATTTCACCCTTTTCGCTATTTTTTATCTTTATAATAAAATCTTCTCCCTCAGATACAATTTGGGCATCTATTTTTAGTAAAGCTCTACTTTTGCTACTCTCCATCGGATACTCCTAGTTTTTTAAAGTATTATAACATATTACCACACATAAAAAATTGATATAACTAGCCTGTTTTTTTATGTATATATTTTAGAATAATATTGGATGTAAGTCTTTGGGCTTAATAAAAAATTATTATTGGTTATAAAAAAGGGAGTAAATATTACTAAACTTTTTTAGTAAGGTCAAAAGCCTTACTTCTAATAAATGGTTAAATAAGTATAAAATTTAGTAACTATTTATCATTAAATTAACATCTACTGGACCAACTTTTATTCTTTTATATATAGGCTTTCTAGGAACTGTAACGCCTCCTCTTGATAATTGCATTGTTTGGCTATTTGTTAAGCCATTGTTTAAATTGGTTGCTCTAATTGATAACTCTAAGTTACGATATCTATCTATTCTAGAGTTGTAATTATACCCTTTTATAGTTGCTTCTACTACTAAATTTCCCCTATTCCAAGTCATATGCAATCTATTATTGTAATATTTTGCTCTTGCAACTCCTAATGGTTGTAATCCTCTTGGGCTATTTTTCCACGCTCTTACAAATAGTTTACCATCAACTTCTCTAATTGTTACTTTCTTTATAGCACTAAAATTACTCGAACTTCTATAGTTTCCTACAAATCTTTTTTTACGATTGACAGGTGGTATATTTTTTCTAAATATAAAACTTTTAGTTACTACTCTTTTTCTTTGAGTATCAATCTTTTTAGCAATAACTTTTAGCTTGTTACTATTTATTGGTTTTATAAAAAGAACTAAATTTCTATAGCCATGCCCCCAAGCCTCAAATAATCCACTTCCAACATTGGTAGCATATTTTGCTTTAAGAGCAACTCTCTTTTGACCTCTATTTATAATAGGTGAAACACTACTACCATTAATCTTTAAAACTACTGGGTCGTTATATCCATTTGCACTAATATTCTTCCAAGTTCCATTATAGTTATATCCAAATGCCATTGTGGCAAATATCGTAATAAGTAAAAATACTCTTTTCATTTTGACTCCTTCATATAAGTTATATTGCCATTTTATACAAATTAAGTGAATAAATGGTGTATTATTGGTGTATTTAATGTGAAAAAGTGGATAATTTTCTCTTATTTTATAAATTTGATTAAATAATAGAAAATTACAATACATTAAATTGACATTTAAAATAAGTCGTTATAATGGTAAAAAAATTATGAGGAGAGGTTTTGGGAACTCTAGAGAGACACGCAAATATTGGATATGCTAAATATGAGGAGATAGATAAAGAGCAACTTCAAAAAGATATAGAAGAGGCAAGAGATAAACTAGGTAAACCAACATATGAAGATTTTAAACATCTATTGAAACTAGAGAGATGGGGCAGGGTAGCAACTTTTGGAGGCTTTGCAATAGTAGCAACTATCAGCTATATAGAAGTAACAAGCTCTTTAAGCTCATTTACATTTTGGTTTTTTGCAATAGTTGCAGCAGTATTAATTGGAGTAGGCAATACTTCAAGATGGGCAAATGTAGTGCATCCGATACTTCACGGCGCATACGATAAGGTAGAGGGAATTCCTAAAAAATATACTAAGCCATATTTTGCTAAAAATCACAGAAGATATTTAGATTGGCTAGATTGGATAAAACCAGAAGCGTGGGAGTATGAACATAATATTATGCACCACTACCATTTAGGTGAATTAGATGACCCAGATAATGTAGAGAATAATGTTAAATGGCTAACAGAATCTAAAATCCCTATGCCAATAAGATATATAATAATGTATCTATTTGCAGGAACTTGGAAATTTACCTACTATGCACCAAATACTCTTAAAATATTAGAAAATAAGGAGGCAAGAAAAAGAGGAGAGGAGGAGATGGCTCATCAAGTTTGGAACCCTAAAAAAGATAGAGGTATTAAACTCTGGATGGATTATCTTTTGCCATATATTATAGTTAAATTTATAGCAATACCAGCACTATTTATTCCACTAGGCACACAAGCTGTATTTAATGCTTTTATTGTAGTTGTTTTAGCAGAGATTATTACAAATTTACACTCATTTTTGGTTATTGTTCCAAACCACTCAGCAGAAGATATCTATATGTTTAACGAGCCACACAAAAATACAGGAGAGTTCTATCTAAGGCAAATTATGGGTTCGGTAAATTACAATACTGGCTCAGATTTTAAAGATTTTTTACATGGATTTTTAAATTACCAAATAGAGCATCATCTATTTCCAAATCAACCCCATAGCTTCTATCAAAAGCTTCAGCCAATCGTAAAAGATATATGTAAAAAGCACAATTTAGAGTATAGACAAGAGTCGGTATTTAAAAGAGTTAAAATGAGTATGGAGTTAATGGTTGGACAAACCAAACCTCTAAGAGTAGATGGAGTATAATTCTTTTTTTACTCTTATCTTTTAATTCTTCTAAACAGCAAAAATATTATAAGTGAAGTCGCAGCTATTAATATTATAGAAGCTCCTGATGTAATATCAAATAGATAACTTACAATTAATCCACTAACGCTAAATATCGTTGAATAAATTGCAGACTTTATCATCATCCCATACAATGATTTGCTACTTAATTCTGCTATGTATGTTGGTATTGTCATTAGAGCAATTACTAAAATTAATCCTACGACTTTTATTGCAACAACAACAGCCAATGCAGATAGAACTAAAATTGCAACAAAAAAGCCCTTTGCATTAATTCCCCTTAAAGTGGCATACTCACTATCATAAGATATAGCCAATATCTCTCTATAATATCTATGCGTAAATATTAATATTACTACCAACAATATTGCCATAAATATTAAATCACTCTTGCTAACTGCCAAAATTGAGCCAAATAGATAACTCATTAAATCTACATTATACCCTGGAGTTAAATCTATAAAAACGATACCAATAGCCATACCGACAGCCCAAATTAATCCTATAAATATATCTATTCTATGTCTTTGTTTAAAGCTAATAAGAGCAATTAATATAGCACTAACTACTGCAAACACAGAAGCCCCAAAAAATATTGGTAATCCAAAATATATAGCTAATCCAATGCCCCCATAAGAGCTATGAGCAATACCACCAGTTAAAAAGGTCATTTTGTTTACTAAAATTAATGAACCTATAAAACCAGAAATAATACTAACTAAAACAGCCGAGAGTAGGGCATTTTGAATAAATGTATATTGTAATATATCAAGCATCTTTAGCTCCTAACATCTGCATCAATTCAACTTCACAAAAGTGTCCATCTCTATCTAGCTTAAATCTGTTATCATCTAAGTTATGCATATACCCTTTTCTATTAATATATAGCACTTTATCTGCGTAGTTTGATATAACTTTTAAATCGTGTGTAACAACAATAATTGTAAGCTCTTTGTTTAAATCTTTTAAAAGTTTATATATCTCTTTTTGACCATTAATATCTATACTAGATGTTGGCTCATCTAATATAAGTATTTTAGGATGTGAACATATAGCCCTTGCTATCATAACTCTTTGTCTTTGCCCTCCGGAGAGGTCTGATATTTTATTATTTAAATAGTTTTCCATTCCAACTTTTTTAAGACTATGTTTTGCACACTCAATCTCTAATTTGGAGTATTTTATAGACAGTAACCCTCTTTTACTTTTATGTTTAGAGCCATTACCCATTAATACAACATCTAAAACAGTTATAGGAAACTCTAAATTAATATTTGTATTTTGAGGGACATACCCAAAATCTATATTTCTGTCTAAACTACTATCTATACTAACTCCACCCTTTTGTGGTTTAAGTATCCCCAATATGATTTTTATTAATGTAGATTTTCCACCACCATTAGGACCTGTAATTGCAAAGAAATCTCTCTCTTCTACGCAAAATGAGACATCCTCTAATACACTCTCTTTACTGTATGAAAAGTATAAATTTTTAGCTTTTAATATACAATTCAACTATCTACCCTTTAACATTTTTGCAAAATTTAACATATTATCTAAAATATTATATTTTAGTGGAGTAAGCTCTTTTACATGAATATTTAACTCTTTTGCTATTAAGTTTGCACTCTTTTTACTAAATTCAGGTTGAACAAATATAGTTTTTACTCTATATTTTTTAGCTAAATTTAAAACAGCTATTAACTCTTTTGGTGTTGGCTCTTTTCCACTAATCTCTACAGCTATTTGCTTTAAATTATACTCTTTTGCAAAATATCCCCAAGATGGATGAAATATTAAAAATACTCTAGGCTCTACATCTTTTAATATAGACTCTATCTCTTTACTATTTTTATCAATCTTTACTATAAACTCTTTTAAGTTATTTAAATATATCTCTCTATTTTGCGGGTCTATAGATATTAAAGCTTTTGTAGTTGATTTTGCTATCTCTTTTAAGTTGTTGCTGTTTAGCCAAATATGTGGGTCATCTTCTATCTCTAAGTTGTGATTTATAGATATCTTTGTTATATTTTTATCTACATAAAAAACTTTTAATTTACTATTTTGTTGAGTAAATTTTGGTAACCAAGCTCTCTCAAACTCTACTCCTATTGCCAAATAAGCCTTTGCTTTACTCAATTTTACCATCTGCGAAGGTTTAGGCTCATATGTATGTGGTGAATTACCAGGCTCAACAATAACCATTGACTCTACTAAGCCTTTAGATATACTATCTATAATATACTTTTGAGGAGGAATACTAACAGCTACAATAGGTTTTGCATATATATAAGTTATAAATGTTAAAAGTGTAATTAAATATCTCATTATTTTTTGCTCCATATTTTAAATTATGAAATTATAGCATAATAATAGTTTTATAAAGTGAAACATAAGTTGCAATATTAATATTAGTGGTGGTCGCTATAAGACTCGAACTTATGACATCTACCTTGTAAGGGTAGCGCTCTACCAACTGAGCTAAGCGACCAGAAGTGGTGACCCGTCTTGGATTCGAACCAAGGGCCCACTCCTTAAAAGGGAGTTGCTCTACCAACTGAGCTAACGGGTCAATAAAAAAAGCTACACAACAATGTGTAGCTTAATGGGGATGGGGTAGGTAATACCCCTATATTTTCTTTTTCTATATACTAAAGGAGGAGGATTAAAAATTATAATCATTTAGAAAAAGTGGTGGCGCGGCGGACGAGGCTCGAACTCGCGACCCCCTGCGTGACAGGCAGGTATTCTAACCAACTGAACTACCGCCGCAACTTTATCTATGGTGGTCGCTATAAGACTCGAACTTATGACATCTACCTTGTAAGGGTAGCGCTCTACCAACTGAGCTAAGCGACCTTAATTGACTTAATATTGGGTTGGCGACCCTTAGAGGATTTGAACCTCTGTTTCTGTGCGGAAAACACAGCATCCTTGGCCACTAGATGAAAGGGTCATCTAGTCCATAAAGTCATAAAAAAAATGGTGACCCGTCTTGGATTCGAACCAAGGGCCCACTCCTTAAAAGGGAGTTGCTCTACCAACTGAGCTAACGGGTCTTGCTATTTAAATGCTCTTAACATTTAAGTGGCGCAATTATAGCTCAGAATTTTTTTAAAGTCAAGCTTTTTTTAGAAAAAAGTTAAAAAAAGTTAAAAAAATCTTTTTCAGAGTAAATTATCATCTCTAATGCACTTCTAGCAGCTTGCTCCTGAACAAAACCTCTATCCCCATTAAATTTAAATTTCTCTATATTTATATCATCTTCATTTAATACACCAATATATACTGTTCCAACATCTTTATCTTCTGTTGCACCAGTTGGACCAGCTATTCCACTAATAGCAACTGCTATATTTGAGTTTGCTTTTTGCTTTATCCCAATTAACATCTCTTTAACGCACTCTTTGCTAACTGCACCATATTTTTCTAAAGTCTCCTCTTTTACACCTAGCCACTCTTTTTTAATTTTGTTACTATAAGTAACCATTGAACCCTCTATAACATTAGATGCTCCACTAATTGCAATAAGTTTAGATACAAGCAAACCACCTGTGCAACTCTCAGCAAATGATAATGTTTTACATTTTTTAGATAGATGCTCAATAAGATAAGCTCTAACTGACTTAACAGGAAGTATCTTTAACTCTAGCTCTTTTGCTAATTTGCTTAATATCTCTTCACCTTCGCTATCTTTTACCTCAATATTAAACCAAGTTGGTAAAACTTTTTTAATAATAGCGTGACCTTCAAGTTTTTTCTCTAACTCTTTTAACTTATTAGCATCTCCAAAAAGTTTAAAATCTGAGACATTTCTATTAACTATTTTTGTTATTTCAGGAAGCTCACTAAAGATATCAATACATTTTACTATTAGATTACACTCATCTACACTATAGATACGAGAGCCACTCTTATCTATATAGCTATATCCACTCTTGTCTAAATAGTCATAAACTATATCACAATAGTTATCTAAGATAAACATAGCAACCACTTTTTTATCTCTCTTATCACTATTGGCAATCTTATCTAATATCTCTTTTTCAAAAGTAGGATATTTATATATCTCATTTGCATCTTTTATATATGGATATACTCTCTCTAAATATGCTCTTTGCACAAAATCTTTATAAAGGTTTGCACCAATAAAAATTATACTATTGGGCTTTTGTAATTTTGACATCTCTTTTGCTCCCTAAATAGAGTTGTTTCTAAAAAATAAAATCTATTATAACGAAATTGTAATAGATTTTTAGTTATAATCACCCAATTTTTTAAAGTTATTAATTAATTTATCTTAAGGATTATCCAAAATGGACTATAAAGATACGCTTTTACTACCTAAAACTACTTTTCCTATGCGTGGGAATTTACCTCAAAATGAGCCACTTAGATATAAGAAGTGGTTCGATAGTGCTGTTTATGAAAAAATGAAAAAAAACAGAGAAGGCAGAGAATCATTTACTCTGCATGATGGTCCTCCATATGCAAACGGACATTTGCATATTGGACATGCACTAAATAAAATCTTAAAAGATATGATTGTAAAGTATCACTACTTTCAAGGAAAATCTGTTCGCTATACTCCAGGTTGGGATTGCCACGGTTTGCCAATTGAACAAAAGGTAGAAGAGAAGTTGGGCCGCTCTAAGAAAGAGGCTATGAGCACAGCAGACTTTAGAAAAGAGTGCCGCAAACATGCCCAAAAATTTGTAGAGATTCAAAAAGAGGAGTTTAAAACTTTTGGTGTAATTGCTGACTGGGAGAACCCTTATCTTACTATGGATTTTAAATTTCAATCTAATATATACAGAGCACTTTGCGAAGTTGCAAAAAGAGGCTTAATTATAGAAAGATACAAACCAATTCACTGGTCGTGGGCTGCAAGAAGTGCCTTGGCAGAAGCTGAGATTGAGTATGAAGATAAAGAGGATTATACTCTATTTGTTGCTTTTGAATTGCAAGATGAAGCAAAACAGAAACTTGGTATAGATAAAGGTGCATTAGTAATTTGGACAACAACACCTTGGACACTTCCGGCTAATGTTGGAATTGCCCTAAATCCAGAAGCTATATATGTGCTGACAAAAGATGGATATATCGTTGCAAAAGATAGAGTAGAAGCACTAGCTAAAGAAGAGGTTTTATCAAGCAGTGAAGTTATAAAAGAGTTTAGCTCAAAAGAGTTAGAGCATCTAAAGGCTACAAATCCTCTAAATGGAAGAGAGTCATATGTTATTTTGGGAGATTTTGTAGAGCTTGATGGAGGAACAGGATGTGTTCATTCAGCACCAGGTCATGGAGAGGTAGATTACTTTGCTTCTCTAAAGTATAATCTTGATGTTATTATGCCAGTTGATGACAGGGGTTGCTATGACGAAAGCGTTGTAACTCTAAACCTTTTGCCAGAGCCACAAGAGTTTGTAGGTATGCATATATTCAAAGCAAATGAGAAAATCTTAGAACTTCTTGGAAGTAGTTTGCTTAAAGTTGGTAAATTTGTTCACTCATACCCACACTGTTGGAGAACAAAAAAGCCAGTAATCTACAGAGCTACAAAGCAGATTTTTGTTGCAATCGATAAGATGATAGAGAGTGAAGATAAGACCCTAAGAGATTTGGCACTAAATGCACTAAAAGGTGTTAAATTCTACCCAGAGCATAGCCGAAATAGACTAACTTCTATGATAGAAGGCAGACCTGATTGGTGTATTAGTCGCCAAAGAAGCTGGGGTGTGCCTATTGCTTTCTTTAGGAAAAAGGATACCAAAGAGCTTATTTTAGATGAAAAGGTGCTAAACTTTACTGCTATGATATTTGAGCAACAAGGAGCTGATGCTTGGTATGAGATGCCAATAGAACATCTTTTATATCCAGGTAGTGGCTATAAACCAGAGGAGCTTGAGAAAGTTTTAGATGTGGTAGATGTTTGGTTTGATAGTGGCTCAAGCTGGAATGCAACTTTGGCTTCTGGAAATTATGATGCAGGAAGCTACCCCGCAGATATGTATCTGGAAGGAACAGATCAACACAGAGGCTGGTTCCAGAGCTCACTGCTTGTAAGTTGTGGGGTAAACTCTATTGCACCATATAAATCGCTTTTAACTCACGGCTTTACAGTTGATGAGAAGGGTGAGAAGATGAGCAAATCTAAAGGTAATGTTGTTGCCCCAGATAAAGTCATCAAGCAGTATGGTAGCGAAATTTTAAGACTATGGGTAGCTTTGAGTGATTATACAACAGATTTAAAAATCAGTGATAATATCCTAAAACAGACAGCTGAGCAGTATAGAAAAATTAGAAATAGCTTTAGATTTTTACTTGCAAACCTAGATGGATTAGATGAGGTTTTAAGTATAAATGAATTTGGAGAGTTAGATAAATGGATTCTCTCTAAAGCAAATGAAGTATTTAGTGAATTTAATAAAGAGATGACAAATTATGAATTTGCAAGAGCTTTCTCTTTGTTAAATAATTTCTTAACAAATGAGTTAAGTGGTATCTATATGGATTTGGTAAAAGATAGACTATATTGCGATGCTAAAGACTCTTTAACTAGAAGAGGCGCACAAAGCGCAATGTATTTAATAGCTAGGTCAATGTTGGCTCTTGTTGCACCTGTTCTTACATATACAGCTGATGAAGTTATAGATTATGCTCCAGAAATTTTCAAAAAAGATATAGAAGATATTTTTGATTTAGAGTATAAAGAGTTACCAGAAGTGGTAAGTCAAATTAATGATGAACTTCTGCTTAAAGCTAGAGAGAACTTCTTTGAGGCAATAGATCAATTAAGAAAAGATAAAGTTGTTAAAGCAACACTAGAGTTGGCAATAGTAGGCGATAACTCAATATTTGGGCTAAGTAACCAAAAAGATTTAGAAGATTGGTTTGGTGTAAGCGAAATTGCAGATAGTAGCGAAAATGAGCCAATTGCAGAGTTTAGTGTTGATAATAAGAGTTATAAAATTGTAAGAGCTAGTGGCTATAAGTGTCCTAGATGCTGGAGATACACAGCAAAAGCTGAAGATGAAGCTTGTGATAGATGTCAAGAGGTGGTAAAATAGTGGATTTCTCTAAACCTGTTCCATTATCGCTGATTTTTGAAGCAATTGGATTGATATTTATCTTTGTTGGTATAGGTTTAATGGTAGTTAGGTATTATAAGAAGAAGCAGGAGAGATAATGAAATTAAGAGATGCTTTAAAACTAAATAAAGATGAGGTAAAATCTTTAAGAGAAGATATCTTATCTAAAGCAAAGCAGAGTAAAATTAATGCATACATTAGCACAGATAGCAGTGGTGATGGTGTTCCAATATTGGTTAAAGATAATATACAAGTAAAAAATTGGAGCGTTACGAGTGGCTCCAAAATACTACAAGGCTATATTGCACCATACAGCGCAACTGTTATAGATAAGTTAAATAGTGCTGGTCTATCGCCACTAGGTCGTGCAAATATGGATGAGTTTGCTATGGGTTCTACTACTGAGAGCAGTTTTTATGGTGCAACTCTAAACCCACACGACATAAGTAGAGTTCCAGGAGGAAGCAGTGGAGGAAGTGCAGCAGCAGTTGCAGAGGGCTCAGCTATTGCTGCTCTTGGTAGCGATACAGGTGGCTCAATTCGCCAACCTGCAAGTTATTGTGGCGTAGTGGGTTTTAAACCAACTTATGGAAAAGTGAGCCGTTATGGGCTTGGGGCATATGCTAGTAGCCTAGACCAAATAGGACCAATTACTCAAGATATAGAAGATTGTGCCGTGCTTTATGATATTATTGCAGGTTATGACCCTAAAGACTCTACAAGTGCAAATTTAGAGCATACTCCAATAACTCCAAATTTAGATGCAGATAAAACTTATACAATTGCAGTTATAGATAACTATATAGATGAAGCTAATAGCGATATAAAAGAGGCTTATAGTTTAGCTATTAAAGCTTTGCAAGATGCAGGACATACAATTATTCATAAAACTATGAGTAACACAAAGTATGACATTGCAACATACTATATAATTGCAACTGCCGAAGCTGCTACAAACTTGGCAAGATATGATGGTATAAGATATGGAAGAAGAGCAGAAGATGTAAAAAATATTAAAGATTTATATGTAAAAACAAGAAGTGAAGGCTTTGGAGATGAGGTAAAAAGAAGAATACTTCTTGGTAACTTTGTATTAAGTTCTGGATATTATGATGCCTACTATCTAAAGGCTCAACAGGTTCGTCACTTAATCAGAGATGAGTTTAGCAAAATATTTGATGAAGCAGACCTAATTTTAAGCCCAATTACTCCAACAGTTGCCCCTAAAGTCGGAGAGACAATCGACCCACTGCAGATGTATAAAAGTGATATGTTTACAATTGCTATTAATCTTGTTGGATTACCAGCTCTAAGTTTGCCTATTATGAAAAATGCAGATGGATTACCAGTTGGATTGCAACTAATAGCAAAAACATTTAATGAACAGCCAATATTTAATACGGCTCTTAGCCTAGAAAAAAGAGTAAACTACAACTAAAGGAAAAATATGAATATAAAAATGCGCGCACTTACCTTTGAAGATGTTCTTCTAGTTCCTCAACACTCTACAGTTCTACCCAAAGAGGTAAATTTAGAGACAAAAGTTACAAAAAATGTATCTTTAAATATTCCTATTATCTCTGCTGCTATGGATACAGTTACAGAGCATAAAGCCGCAATTGCCATGGCTAGAGAGGGTGGGATTGGAGTTATTCATAAAAATATGGATATAGCTACTCAAGCTCATATGGTTAAAAAAGTTAAAAAGAGTGAAAGTGGTATTATAATTGACCCAATTTTCATATCTCCAAACGAGAGTGTAGCAAAAGCAGATGCACTTATGGGAGAGTATAAAATCTCTGGCGTTCCAGTTGTAGATGAAGATATGACTCTAATAGGCATAATTACAAATAGAGATATGCGTTTTATTAAAGATTTAAGCTCTCTGCTTGTAAAAGATGTAATGACACCAGCACCACTTATTACTGCAAATGAGGGTATTAGCCTAGAAGATGCAGCAGAAGTTTTAAAAAAGCATAAAGTAGAAAAACTACCAATTATAGATAAAGACAATAAACTTAAAGGTCTTGTAACAATAAAAGATATTTTAAAAAAAGAGCAATTTCCAAATGCAAATAAAGATGAATTTGGAAGACTCAGAGTTGCAGCAGCAATTGGGGTAGGGCAACTTGATAGAGCCACAGCACTTGTAGAAGCAGGAGTAGATGTAATAGTTCTAGACTCTGCCCATGGTCATTCGCAAGGAATTATAGATACAGTAAAAGAGATAAAAGCTACTTTGGATGTAGATGTAGTAGCAGGAAATATTGCAACAGGAGTTGCAGCAAAAGATTTAATAGAAGCTGGAGCAGACGCAGTAAAAGTAGGAATTGGACCAGGAAGCATTTGCACCACAAGAATTGTAGCAGGTGTTGGAGTTCCTCAAATTAGTGCAATTGATGATGTAGCTAAAGTTGCAAAAGAGTATGGTGTGCCAGTAATTGCCGATGGTGGTATTAAATACTCTGGAGATGTAGCAAAAGCTTTAGCAGTAGGGGCTAGTTGTGTAATGCTAGGAAGTGCCTTAGCAGGAACTTATGAAGCACCAGGTGAAATGATAATCTATAATGGAAGACAATTTAAAGAGTATCGTGGTATGGGAAGCATTGGAGCAATGAGCAAAGGAAGCACAGATAGATACTTTCAAGAGGGAACAGCAGCTGATAAATTAGTGCCAGAAGGAATTGAGGGTCGTGTTCCATATAGAGGTAAAATATCTCAAGTGTTGCATCAAATGATTGGGGGGCTTCGCTCTTCAATGGGATATTGTGGCTCTAAAGATATACCAACATTTTGGGAAAAAGCAGAGTTTGTAGAGATAACAAGTGCAGGACTTAAAGAGAGCCATGTTCACGATGTAACTATTACTAAAGAGAGTCCAAATTACCACGCATAAGGAAAGAGTATGTCAGAAAAAATTTATGCAGCATTTCGATCAATTGGTGCTTATGTCCCTAAAAAAGTATTGACAAACCATGACTTAGAAAAAATGGTTGATACAAGTGATGAGTGGATTGTTAAAAGAACAGGAATAAAAGAGCGCCACATTGCTGAAGATAACGAAAGCACTAGCGATATGGCAGCAAAAGCTAGTGAAATAGCAATTAAAAGAGCTGGTTTAAACGCTAAAGATATAGATTTAGTAGTTTGTGCAACAGTTACACCAGATTACTTTAATATGCCTTCAACTGCTTGTTTAATTAGTGATAAACTAGGCATTAAAAATGTTCAAGCATTCGATATTAGCGCAGCTTGTAGTGGCTTTGTTTATGCTTTAAGTGTTGCAAAAGCTTTTGTTGAGAGTGGAATGAAAAAAAATGTATTAATTATTGGTGCAGAAAAATTTAGCTCAATAGTAGATTGGAGTGACAGAAATACTTGTGTTCTGTTTGGTGATGGAGCAGGAGCGGCAGTAATTGGTGCAACAACCAATAAAGAGGAAGCTTTTATAGATGTCCACGCAAGTGCAGATGGAAGCTATTGGGATTTTCTAATCACTCCAGCACCAGGAAGTGTTAATCCTGCAACTCATGCGGCTATAGAAGAGGGTTTACAATTTGTTAAAATGAAAGGTAATGAAACTTTTAAATTAGCAGTTAAAACACTAACAAAAGATGTCCAAAAGATTTTATCAAAAAATGGTTTAGAGGGTAAAGATATTCCCCATTTTGTGCCACACCAAGCAAACTATAGAATTATCAATGCAGTTGGAAATGCACTAAATATGAGCGAGAGCCAAGTGGTTTTGACAGTTCACAAATATGGTAATACATCAGCAGCATCAATACCAATGGCTATTAACGACATTTACGAGAGCGGCAGATTAAAGCCCAAAGAGTTAATGCTACTAGATACATTTGGTGGTGGCTTAACATGGGCAAGTGCCTTAATACCATTTGCACCAAAGGAAAATGATTAATTTAATAGAAATTTTAATCAAACTAAAAGAGTTAGGCTATGACAACATCAGCCAAGATAAATGGTGGTGGCCAAACAGTGGCACCTTTGAGGTGCTAGTAGGAGCCATCTTAACCCAAAATACCAAATGGGAAAATGTGCAAAAATCCCTAAACAATTTAAAACAAAACAATACTTTATCTTTAGAAAAATTCTCAAATATAGATATAGAGCTACTTCAACATCTAATAACCCCAAGTGGATTTTACAAACAAAAAAGCAGATACCTAAAAGATATATCAACTAATATTCTAAAAGATTACAAAAGCTTTGAAGAGTTTAAAGAGAGTGCAACAAGAGATTGGCTACTAAACCAAAGAGGCATAGGGCAAGAGAGTGCAGATGCTATACTAAACTACGCCTGTTACAAAGAAGCCTTTGTTGTAGATGCTTATACAAACAGACTACTAAAAGCCTTTGACTACGAATTTGAAAGCTACAATGAGCTACAAGATTGGATGATAGAAAATATATACACCAACTACATCCAAATCTACCCAACCCTAAATAGAGCCAACGCCTACGCCAGAATCCACGGCTTAATAGTAGAGTATGTTAAAATCAATAGCAAAGGCAAAGCTGTGGATGTTGGGGAGTTGAAAATATATTAACCTCAATAAACTTAAGTCTCTAATTCTTATACATAATCCATATTATACAATAGAAATTCACGAATCTACACCACTTATTTAATTAGATATTTTATATCGGACATTCTCCAAAAATAGGCACGAAAATATATTAATAAGATACTTAAATAAGCATTTTATTTAATTTTATGTAGTCAAGAACTTAGTCACGACAAAAAATAGTTGCAAATGCCTATGTAGCAGGGCTTTGCAACTATTTTTATATAACACACGGAATTTTTAGCAAAACCATATAAAAGTTCAAATTATTGGGCTTGAATAAAAGTTTTATTGGAGAATGTTCGTTATATTATACTTTAATTCAAAATTATGCAATAGGATTGCTAAAATTAGTGATAGTGCTTGTGTTGTGGGTGTTTGAAAAAATTTGAACTTAACCCAAAGGTTAGGTGATGATTTTTTGTAAATGCCCACGGCACAATGACTATTGCAAGGCAGGTAATTTCTATTGCATAATTTGGGTTAATATTATTATATAAAAGTCTATTTTATATATTAATATCTTTACTCTAAATTTTATAAAGGTCAAGATTATACAATTATACAATTGTTTAGTTGTATAATGGTGGCTGATATAAATAATTATTTTCTTGCAAACAAAAATATTAAGCTAACTACAATTAAACCTATTAGCGAAAAGTTTATTGCAAAAGCTTCACCAAACTTATGCCAAATGATGCCAATTATTGATGCACCTAAAGCTGAACTTATTGCTACACCACCATATAAAAAGCCATATACACTGCCTTTATTAACAGCACTATTTGATATTAATGCTCTAATGGCATTTAGGCTGCTAACAATATAGAGTCCAAGTGCAATAAATGCTAATATTATAAAATTAAAATGCAAAAGTGCCATTGAGATAATACCAAATATAAAAGAGATTAAAAGAACTCTTCTTGCACCAAATTTATCTATATTTAGACCAAAATAGTAGCTAAATAGTGTTTGAGTCAGATTTAACAAAATAACCAATAATGGAATATATGCCATCTCATATCCTACCTCTTTTGCCTTTAAAATAAAAAATGAATCGCTAAATATAAAAAATGTAAATCCAAAATATAAAAGCATTATAGGTAGCAAATGGTAATCTTGGCTTAAATCTATCTTTTGAGTTTTTCTCTTGGCACTGTAAGGCACATCTTGCACAAAAAATGCAACTACTATTACAGCTAAAATTCCAGGAATTAGAGTAAAAGCAAAAATACTCTTAAAAACACCCTCGCTTTGCCCAAGATAAAAAAGTGCTAAAAAGGCTATTATGCTACCGATTAGCTCCCCTGCAATATCCATAGTTTTGTGAAATCCAAATGTCTTGCCACTTTTGCCTTTTTTTGAATATGCAGAGATTAAAGAGTCTTTTGTAGCACTCCTAATTGCCTTGCCAATTCTCTCTAATCC
>JALSPE010000016.1 GCA_026986085.1 Campylobacteraceae bacterium
TACTGCTCTGCTCCAAATATCGCAGCTTTTACAATATCTAAACCTGTCTTTAAGCCACCATCAGTCTCTAGCGTAACCATTCTTCTTAAATCATTAACTTTTAAAGAGTTATGAGCCTCTATAAGCCCAAGCTCCCATGGATTTCCTGCAAATCTAATAGAACCAATAGGAGCTGCTCCTGTTCCACCATCTGCACCACTAATGATAATCTTATCTGCATAACACTTTGCAACACCTGATGCAATTGTTCCAACACCTGAAGTTGATACTAACTTAACAGCAATTTTTGCATAAGGATTTACCTGCTTTAAATCAAATATCAATTGAGCTAAATCCTCAATAGAATAAATATCATGATGTGGTGGTGGAGAAATTAGAGTAACTCCAGGTTTTGTAAATCTAAGCTTTGCAATTAATGGACTCACCTTCTTACCAGGAAGTTGCCCACCCTCTCCAGGCTTTGCACCTTGGGCTACTTTAATTTGAATCTCTGTTGCACTTCTTAAATACTCTGGAGTTACTCCAAATCTACCTGATGCAATTTGCTTTATTTTAGAATTTTTAACAGTCCCAAATCTCTGTGGGTCCTCTCCACCCTCTCCAGAGTTTGACATAGCACCAATTTGATTCATTGCAACTGCTAAAACCTCATGAGCCTCTTGAGATATAGACCCCATAGACATTGCAGCAGTTGAGAAGCGTTTAAAAATCTCACTTAAAGGCTCTACTTCATCTAAACTAATAGACTCTCTATCAGATTTTAACTCAAAAAAGTCTCTTATAAACTTCTTATCCCTATTGTTTACAAGCTTTCTAACCTCTTCATAATCCTTCTCATCTCCACTTACAGAAGCTGTTTGCATAGCTCTAATAGTCTCTCTTGAGAAATCATGGAACTCTTCACCTCTTCTATATTTATAAAAACCTCCACGATACAACTCAAGCTTTTTCCCCTCAAAATCAACATCAAATGCTCTGTGGTGATTACTGTTTAATCTCTGTTCAATATCTTCATAACCAAGCCCCGAAAGTAGAGCAACACTACCTTCAAAACAATCATCAACTATCTCTCTGCCAAGCCCTATAATATCAAATAGACGACTATTTCTGTATGATGACACTGTAGAGATACCCATCTTAGACATTATCTTTAAAATACCAGCACCCATAGCACGACGGAATCTCTTAAGAGTATAAGCCATATTCTCTTTATACTCATCTTCAGCCACTTCTGCTACTGTATAGTAAAGTAGATATGGATATATAGAAGATGCTCCATAAGCTATCATACAAGCTGCGGTATGAGGGTCAAATACCTCTCCTGTTACTACCACAATACTAGTTAAATGGCGAAGCTTCTCTTTTAGTAACTCTTGAGATAACCTACCCACAACCATAAGCATAGGTATCACTTTTCCATCTTTATTTAAATCTCTATCATCAACTATTATTGTTCTTACGCCATTGCTTTTAACATCTTTAATTATCTTCTCTACTAATTTGTGAAGTGTATCTTTTAATCCACTCTCAAAAGATGTAGAGTAGTGCCCTACTTTATAAGATGCATCATACCTATCGCTATTTTCATCACCAAACTCTTGAAGCAGACTAAACTTTTCAGCAGACATAATAGGTAAAACAGTCTTTAATCTCTTGGCATGTTTTGCATCATCTGTTAAAATATTTTGAACTTCTCCAAAACCTGTATTCAGGCTCATTACAACCCTCTCTCGAATAGGGTCTATTGGAGGGTTTGTAACTTGTGCAAATTTTTGCTTAAAGAAGTCTGTAAAGTTCCTTTGCTCTTTGCTAAAGGCTGCCAATGGAGTATCATCACCCATTGCGCCAGTTGTCTCTTTACCCTCTAAAAGCATAGGTTTAATAATATCTTTTAGCACCTCTTGTGTATAGTTAAAATATCTCTGCTTTGCTCTAACTTCATCTTTGTTTAGCTCATCTACATTAAACGAAAGAGCATCGCTACTTGGTATATACTCTTGAAGATATTTCATATTCTCATTTAGCCACTTAGCATAAGGGTGCCTAGATTTCAAATAGTTATCTATATCTTTACTTTTTAAAACCTCTCCACTCTTTAAATCAAGTCCAATCATTTCACCAGACTGCAATCTTCCACGCTCCCTAATCTCTTCATCAGGAACTTGTAAAACCCCAAATTCAGATGTAATTAATAATCTGTTATCATTTGTAATTATATATTTTGCTGGTCTTAAACCATTTCTATCCAACACACACCCAATATAGCGACCATCTGTAACACTTACTGCCGCTGGTCCATCCCAAGGCTCAAAACAAGTGCTTGCATACTCATAAAATGCCCTAAGTTCACTATCCATATGTGTGGCATTGTGCCAAGGTGCAGGAATAACAGAGCGAACTGCCTTAAAGAAATCAACACCATTTGCAATCAAAAACTCTATAAAATTATCCAAACTAGCAGAATCACTCATACCATTTTGAATAATATCTTTAAGCTTTTGCATCTCTTCATCTGTAAATATTTCAGACTTTGCATTTATAACTTTTGCCATTGCATTAAAACGGTTTGCTGTTATAGAGTTTATCTCACCATTATGAGCAATCATTCTAAATGGTTGAGCCAACTTCCACTGAGGTAGAGTATTTGTAGAAAATCTCTGATGAAACAAGGCAAAAGATATCTTAAAATCTTCATCATTTAAATCACGGTAACACTCTTTGATATGAGTAGGCATAACAAGCCCTTTATACGAAACAACACTATCGCTAAATGATGCTACATAAAAATCTTCATTATCTTTAAGCTCTGCTTCTATCTCTTTTCTTGCAAGATATGTTAATGCCTTTAATCTCTTTGTAGCAATAGGAGAATTAGGAACAACAAATATTTGTTTAATATCAGGAAGTGTCTCAATAGCTTGTTCTCCCAATGCATTTTTATCAACAGGAACATCTCTTGTATATACACATTTTAAATCATTCTCTAAACATATCTCTTTAAACTTTTCAATAGATGCTTCATCTTTTGTAAAAACCATAGCAACAGCATAATTTTCAGGTAAATCAACGCCATCAGCCTCTGCAACTTTGCTAAAAAACTTTTTAGGAATAGACATCAAAAGTCCACTACCATCACCTGTTTTACCATCAGCTGCTATCGCACCTCTATGCATCATACGAGATAGTGATATTATTGCATCTTCCAAATTTTTATGCGATGGAGTATTGTCAATCGAAGCCAACAATCCAAAGCCACAGTTATCTTTAAATGCTCTATAGAGTTCTTGCATATCTTTAAACCTTCATAGTTGGAGTATAGGAGCATAAAGTTCAAAAGAAAATATCTATTTAAGTTGTCTAATCTTTAGCCCCCAAATGGATTCGAGTATAACCAAAAAGTGCTTATAGGCTAATTACAAAGCTATTTTTTTATAAAATACCCTTATAGATTGATACTTTTTTACCATAGTTTTATATATTTTACAGAACAAATTGTCTATTAAATTAAATAACAAAACCCTCTTTATTACCACACCAACTAATACTCTTAAAGTTTGAGAGTAGCAAATGAGGGAAGATGTAAAGAGAAAAATTTGAAGGACTAACCGTTGTTAATTCGAAAATTTATCTCTTTGCAGATTACCTCATATGCTCCTCCCCAAAGGGTGCACTCACTTTTGTCCATACTCTTCGTTAGATTTTTTTGAATTCGCTATGGCGAGTCCTTCAAAAATCTGCCTCGATTATAAACAAAATTGAGTGCATCAAATTTAAGGGTATTAATTGGTGCGGTAATGACTCAATTGTAATATAATTTTGCTATAATTCACTTAGTTTTAAAATTAATTAAATTCAAGGAAAAAGAGATGAATACAAAAAATATTCTACCAATAATAGCTTCTGTAGGTTTATTGTTTACTGCTTGTGGAGGAGGTGGCGATTCAATTAAAGACAAAGATGTAATTGCTATTTATCATCATTATCCTAAAGATATATGCACATCCAAAAAACTCAAAGATTCTTTAGTAGCTCAAGGAAATCTAGAAAATATTAAAATAGAAGTAAAGCCATCTTATACAAAATGTTTTGATTATGATAGATATGATAGCACTTGCACAGAAACGGATATGGTAGATAAGAGTACTGATTTTTTAAATTTTTCAGAAGATTGTGTCATTGGTGCAGATGTATCAGGTGCAAGAGGAAGAGCTCTTAATAACCCTGATAAGTTAGATACTTTTGAAGTTATTGAAAACTTAGCAAATTAGCTTTTTTATTAGACTTATATAGCGAGTAAATTTTAACTTGCTACATAACTCTTAATCTAATTAATCTATATTTAAATATTTCAACTTTTTACATATTTTGTTGAAGTTTTTTAAAATAGTTTTTTGTCAGTAGAAAAAATATTAAAAATATAATTCCAAAAAAGGCTATACTATAGAGACTCAAAGATTAAAACTGATAAAAGCAGAAAATAAACATTTTAAAGCCCTATTTAATGGGTGTTTCAGTCGGTATGAAATTATGCAATTTTTAGTAGGTAAAGTGCTATCTAAAAATGAGGCAAAAGAGTTTTTTAGCAGATATTTTATAAAGTCAAATGAGTATAAGATTTTGGTTCTAAAAGACACTAATGAAATTATAGGCTTTGGTGGGGTTGCAACATTTGAGTTTAAAGAGTTAAAAGGCTTTGAACTTGGCTATGTTTTAATACAGAAATTTTGGGGCTATGGTTATGCTATTGAAATTGCTAAGGCTCAATTAGATTATATTCTATCTTTAAAAGAGAAACCATTTGCAACAGTTCATCCTCAAAATAGAGCCTCACAAAATATTTTAAATAAAATTGGTATGAAAAGAGTTGTTAGTAAAATTGAGTTTGAAAATAGAGGAATTAGGGATATTTACTCGTTTGGTGGATAGGTAAAAAAATATCTATTTCAAAGTTAAACCCAAATTATACAATAGAATTTATCAAAGTAGTGCTTATGATAAAATTTCATCTATTTATATGAGACTAAAGTCACAACTTTCTACACATCTTCAATTTACATATTACCATTTATTAGAATATTATTGGATGTAAGCCTTTAGGCTTACCTA
>JALSPE010000017.1 GCA_026986085.1 Campylobacteraceae bacterium
CTTCTAGCATAGTCATATGCTTTTTAAGTGACTCTTTATCTGCAAATGCAATACCATATATTCTAGTTAGCATCTCTGCATTTTCATCGCCCCCAAGGTAAGCTCCAGCAACTCTTAAAAGCTTAATGTTAAAAAGATATCCAGTATTTGGAGCGTGAGGCCCCCTACAAAGGTCTTCAAAATCGCCTTGTTTGTATATACTAACTTTATCATCTGGTATCTTATTTATTAGATACTGTTTTAAATCATCATTTTCAAACTTTTTAAGAGCATCCTCTTTGCTAAGAGAGTATTTCTCTATCTCATACCTCTTCTTAGCCAACTCTTTCATCTTCTTTTCTATCTTTTTAAGGTCAGCTTCACTTATCTTTTCGCTGGTTCTAAAGTCGTAATAGAATCCCTCTTCTACTACTGGACCTACAAAAAATTGAGTATCTGGATATAACTCTTTGATTGCTTGTGCCATAAGATGCGCTGCTGAGTGTCTAATAATCTCTAGTGACTCTTTAGAGTTATCAAATAGAATCTCTTTTTCACCGTTATTTGCACTTTGTGTATCTACAATTTGACCATCTTTAATATAGCCTATAACTTCATTCACTCTAATATCCTTAAATAAAATTGGGTTATTATATCTAATCTGGGTTAAACTCGGATTATGCAGTAGTATTTACCAAATTGAGACATCTTAAAAATTTACTCTTTATTAAAATACTCTATCCTCTTACTCGTTACTGGGTGGCTTGATATCCAGCTAAATGAGCTACTGCTGTTATTGTCTCCATATTTTTTATTATAATAGTTCTCTATATTAACAAACAGTTTTGCCAAAGGTTTTGTTGATAGTCCCATTCTCTTCATCTCACTCTTGGCATATTGATCTGCTTGAGTCTCAAACTCTCTGCTGTATTTACTTGTTATTAAAACTGTTGGCAAGGTTGTAACAATAAAAGAGGCATCGCCTGTAAAGTAACTTACAACTGCTGTTGCAACTGTTGTTTTAATTAAACCACGAAGAGAGTGTTTATATACATAATGACCCTTTTCATGAGCTAAAACACCCAAAATTCCATACATATTTGGGTCTTTATCTAAAAATACAAGTTCATCTATTAAAACAACATCTCCACTAGGAAGCATAAACGCATTTGGTCCAATAGCTGGAGATGAACGGAAGTGAAGTTTATAATGGGGGTCATTGTTAGTTAATTTTTTAAAGAGCCTCTCTATCTTTTCTCTTTTCTCTTTAGATAAGTTGCTTTTATGAAGATATCTACCATCTAACTCCTCTAGTGTCTTTTTACTTGCACTATCTAGTGTGCTCTTAGGCAGTCTGTTTGCTATATAATTGGCTGTATAGTCTGCACCAACTGTTAGCATAAAAGTGATAAAGAGTGCAATTACAATAATCGAAGATAGAGCCAATTTCCAAGACTTCTCTATTTTATGAATTGGAGCAACTGCTATACCTAGTTTTTTTAAGGCTAAATCCACACCATCATTATCATCTGTTTTAAATCTAGCACCATTTTTTAACTCGATTAATCTTGGTGTATTGCCCAGCCTTGTTGCAATTTTAATATTAGATATAGCTTCATCTATACCTAACTCATCTATAATAAATCGCTTCTCTTGTGTAAATTTTGCAACTACAACTTGCTCCCTAGAGCTATTTCCATCATAAAACTTACCCTCTACTTCCACTTTTAAACCCCTATATCTATATCGAAAAAGTCCATAGTCTCTTCACCAATTGTAGATGCATTGTCTCTACCATCAGATAAAAACTTATCATAATTGTTGCATTTAAATAGCGTGTGCTCTGCTTTATACCTTAAATATCTCATCTTTGCCCAAGGGTATAGCAACCCTAAAGAAAAAATTATAGCAAAAGTATTAGTAAAGCTAATAAACCCAAGCTTCACAGGATGAATCTCCCCCTTTAATCTACAACCCTCTATTTCTGTATGATCTCTTGTAAAATTAGATAGCATTGCATCTGAAATACCCTTATACATAGCTATTAGCGATAGATAAACAGACATACCCGCAAAATAAACTATAAATATTGTTATGTAAGAATTTAAAGTGAGCCCAAGTTGTTTGGATATAAATTCTATTAATGCTGCTCCTGCTACCATTATAATACCAATTATAAAACCAGCTGCCGAAGTCAATAGCCCCATCTTGAAAAATAGTCCAATTGCCTCTGATTTTAGTGCCTCAAATTCAAATTTATGCTTTCCATAATATGAGTTATTTATAATTAAAGATTTTAATTTTTTATAAAATATAGGAATAATAACTACTGCATATATAAACCAAAATGCTAACCATAAAAGACCAATTAAATCATAATTTGTGTTCATACCACTTGCAAAACCTATAAATGGTGCAAAAAATGGTAATATAGCTATAATTGTTACAATAATAAATAGTATAGATAGTATGTAAAAACTCTTAATGCTCCCTTTAAATTTAAAATGAATATTTCTATAAGATGCACTCTTTAATCTAAAGCTAATTGCCTGTCTAGCCAACCAAGGAAAAAGCAGTAAAAATATCACAACAACACCAAGTGCCATAGTATTACTATACAATACATTTGTTGCCAATAAAAAAAGTCCATAAAAAGAGACTACAATAACTCTACCATATAGAATTCTTTTGGGGTCTGCATTAAATTCAAAGTTTGAATTATTTAAAAATGTATTTCCGTAGATATATCTGTTTGTTCTAACCTTTGCCCAAGCAGAGTAAATACCAAGTGTTATAACACTTAAAGCAATATTCACAATCCAAATCTTAAAAAACTCTTTTGCATCACCTCTAAATTCAAAAGGCTCATAGATAGCTCTTTTTGGCGATACTACTCCCGTTGCCTCTTGATTAAATCCTTCATATTCATTCAATATATTTTCATCTTCCATTTTAAAACCCTTCAACCTGAGTTCGATGGGATACCATAGAACTCAGGTTTATATTTTAGAGTAATTATATCAAAAAAAAGTATTAAGATATTATTTTATGGCACTATTTATATAGTTTTAATACCTAAAGGTAAAAAACCTTTATAGTATTGTTTAGTTAAATAGATTATTAAACCAATTTTTAAGAGTATTTGTTAAATCACTAAAGCTTAGTTGGCTAAAGTTTATTGCATCTCCTGCACTATCATTAATAAAGTATATTGTTGCACCCAATAGGGCAAATGTTACTAGCAAGACCAATGCACTCTTGATATAGATAAGAGATGCACTCTTAGCACTACCAGTATATTGTATCTTTTTAGCTGCACTAATTCTTGCATTGCTAATAACAGCTTTAACTTTTTTAAACATCTTTATTGCAAATATAATTGATAGTATCGCAATTATACCAATAGAAAAGTATGCAAGAGTATTATTAGATAGATTAAATTGAGCTAAAAAATTAGATGTATCATTTCTTAAACTATCTAAAAAGTTCTTTTGTTGCCCATTAAACTTTAATTGCATATTTAGCCAAGCCAAAGCTATCATAGGAAGAAGTGCTATTAATGGATATAAAATAGCTTTAATAAATAAACCAAAAATAGAGACATCTTCATAGTCATAGCTAACTGAGCTACTGTTTGTGCTATTAAATGAGTTATTAAAAGTGCTACCACTATAGCTATCATCTTCATCTTCAAAACTATCATAACTTGGAGTAAAATCATCTAAATCATCTACAGTAACAACTGATACTCCCTTCTTTTTAGGCTCTTTAGATTTTTTACTACTCTTTTTAACTGGTTCGCCATCTAGCATAAGATTAGAAGTTAAGTCTAACATATCGTTACTCTCACTCTCCTCCCTCTCAATTAACTCCTCTATTAATTCATCCTCATCATCACTATTATCAACAATCTCTAAATTTTTACTCTTACGAATAACTCTCTTCTTTTTAGGTTCAACTTTTTCTACCTCTTCTAAAACCTCTTCATATTCATCTTCAAAATCATCTTCTATATCTTTTTTAACTCTCTTTTTTTTAGATTTATTAAAAATAGAAGAGATTTCTCCAAAAACAGGTTTTTTAACTTTTTTAGTTTTTACTATTGTCTCTTCAGGCTCTTCATACTCATCGTCAAAATTTTCACTGTTATCGCTTGATTCTAAGCCTAAAAATGCTTTATATCTGCTACTTGCTCTATCTTTTGATTTAGATTTAGGTTTTGATTTAGATTTAGAAAAAATTTTTTTTCTCTTAGAGCTTTTTACCTCTGGTTCATCAAACTCATCATTAAAACCATCATCAAATTCATCACTATCAATACTCTTTTTTTTCATAAAACCTTTTAATTTTGAAGATGCTCCTGCAAATTTACTCTTCTCTATCTCTTCATCTTCATCATCAAAATATTTTGATGACTCGTTGTAACTATCCCCAATAAAAACCTCTTTAGTTGATATGCTACTATCATCTACTATTGCATTATTAACTGCGTCTTTATTTAGACTCTTATCGTCATCCTCTTGCATTAAACTTAACAACTCTTCTGTATTGTTATCTATACTATTATCTTTTTTATCCTCTTTTTTGCTACTAACAACCTCTTTCTCCTTGCCCTCATCAGCTTCCATTAAAGAGAGTAACTCTGAACTATCTACCTCTTTACTCTCTTTAAGAGTATCCTCTTCTTTGCTATCGCTACTATCAATACCCTCTAATATTGCTAAAAGTTCAGCATTTTCACTACTTGTCTCCTCTTTACTTTCTTCAATCTTCTGAGTTGGCTTCTCCTCTTTCGTATCTTCAAGTTCAATTTTAGGTTTATCAACATTTGACTCTTGACTTTTTTGGAGCTCGTCATCTTTTAAATTTAACTTTTGTTCCTCTTTTTGCTTATTATCTTCTGCTTCACTATCTTGAGAGTCTAAAATTGAGAATAACTCTGAACTATCTACCTCTTCACTCTCTTTAAGAGTATCCTCTTCTTTGCTATCGCTACTATCAATACCCTCTAATATTGCTAAAAGTTCAGCATTTTCACTACTTATCTCCTCTTTACTTTCTTCAGGCTTTTGAGTGGATGCTTCTTCTTTAGTAGCTTCAAATTCAATTTTTTCCTCTTCAT
>JALSPE010000018.1 GCA_026986085.1 Campylobacteraceae bacterium
CAAAATATCTAAAGCCAAATAAAAATATTAATTTAGTAATTTCTATCGTAAAATAAATACTTAAAAGACGCGAATGAATTCGCGTGTCCAGAGTAGATTGCAAGTTAGCAAATTGACTCTGATTTTTAGACCCTCGAATTTATTTGAAGCTAAAACTAAACAACTGAAAATATCTATTTCAAAATATCTAAAGCCAAATAAAAATATCAATTTAGTAATTTATATCGTAAAATAAATACTTAAAAGACTCTAATGAATTCGCGTATCCAGAGTAGATTGCAAGTTAGCAAATTGACTCTGATTTTTAGACCCTCGAATTTATTCGAGGCTAACATTACATAAGTAGATTAACCTCAAATTCTGCAAAGTTAAAATATACTCAATCCAGTTTTTGTTGTAAACTTCTCTAGAGCTAGTGTTCCAGCATGTGAATTTCCATATTTGTTTAACCTAGGTGACCATACAGCAATACTCATAATATTTGGCACAACAGCTATAATGCCCCCACCTACACCTGATTTTGCCGGTAATCCTACATGAAATGCAAACTCTCCACTCGCATCATAATGACCACAAGTTAGCATAAGTGCATTTACTCTTTTAGCTTGTGGTTCACTTAAAAACTCTTTATTAGAGATAGGGTCTTTGCCTTTAAAGGCAAGATAAAGCATTGCTCTTGATAAATCTTGCGTATTCATAGTTATTGCACACTGTTTAAAATAGTTTTTAACAACAAGCTCTACACTATTGTCTAAATTACCGAAACTCTTCATTAAGTATGCAAGTGAAAGGTTACGAGAAGCGTGTTCCATTTCTGATTTAGCAACTAAAGAGTCAAATTTTATATCTTTATTAGCTGATATTTCACGCGTAAAATTCATTATCTTCTCTAGCGATGCATATTCCCCTCCAAAATGGCTCATTAGTGCATCTGCAACTACAATTGCACCAGCATTAATAAATGGATTTCTTGGTATTCCATTCTCATACTCTAACTGAACCAAAGAGTTAAAGGGTGAACCAGAAGGCTCTACACCAACTCGTTTATAGAGTGTTTTTGAATAGATATCTATAGCTAAAGAGAATGCTAAAACCTTTGAGATACTCTGAATTGAAAATTGCTCTAAATAGTTACCAACAGAGTATTGAGTTCCATCTTTTAGTGTAATTGTCATAGCAAACTGATTACCATCTACACTTGCAAGAGCTGGAATATAATCTGCTACCTTACCTTTTGAGAGTTCTGGCTGAATCTCTTTTTCTATCTCTTCTAATATAAGTTGATAATTCATAAATTGCCTCACTTTTATATTTGGATGAGATAATTATATCATTTAACGCTGATTATAAATTTTAAATATATGATTGATTGACGCGAATGAATTCGCGTGTTTGAAGTGGATTGTAAGTTACTAAATTGGCTTTGTTTTTTGGACCCTCGAATTTATTCGAGGCTAAAGTTAGTTATTTTATTGTAAATATCTTAAACTTAAACACAAAATCACTTTAATAAAAGCTATTTTTTATTTAGGTTAAACTCTATTTTTTAAAATATTTATTTTATTTAAGAGATACATTTGAGTATCTTTAAATTCATTAGAGTGAAATATCAACTTTTGGGCTTCATCTAGCAACTCTACATCCATTTTATATGTCTCTACAGCTTTAATTAGTGCTAATATATAGTTTTTACTCTCTTTTGAATCTACACTCATAGCCTGTTTATATATCTCTAGTGCCTGTTTATAGTAAGCTCTTGCAGTATCAATACTTATATCACTTCTTGAATAGTATTTAGCTAAAGACTCTAAAGATTTTGCACTTTTTAGCAAATCTTGAGTGTTATCTTTATAATCAACAACATAGCTAATTAAACTATCTACGGCGTTATCTATCATATCAAGAGAGCTATTTTTATTTCTCTCTAAAAACTCTTTATATAACTTTAGCGTATCTGTATCAAATTTATCTTTTAGAGCCATTTTATACTCTTTTGAGGCATCTTCATATTTAATTAAAAGCTCATTTAAAAGTGCTTTAAATTGGACAACCTTTAACTCCTCTTTTTTAGATAGTGTAAAATTTATACTGTTTATATAATTTAAAGCATCGTTTGCCTTTACTAAATCTTCACTCTTTAATATATCATAAGCTTTTTTTAAATCTTTATTATTAGACTCTATTGCTATTTTTTTAAGCTCTGTAAAGATCCACTTCTCTCTTATTTGCTCTTTTGCACTACTGCTTTTACTTCTATTAAAATGGCTTTTTAGTGTCTCTATATTGCTATCTAAATAGTTTATTACTTCTCTATTGCTTAACATTTTTTTACCTTTTTAAAATGTATTAGCAACATAATATCAGTAAAAATATTTTAAATAACTTAAATTTACTCCATTTTATGGTATTTTTTTATTTATAAAAAGAGTAAATAATATTTTTAATAACTTTTGGGTATTATAAAAAGAAAAAGGTTAGTAGATGAGATTTATAGCACTTTTGACTATATTTTTAAACATAATTTATCCACAAAATATAAGAGTTGCCGTTGCAGCTAATGTTGCTAATGCTGTAGATGATTTAAAGAGAGAGTTTAGCAAAAATCATAAAAATATAAAAGTATTCGTAAGCGTTGGAAGTAGTGGAAAATTGTCGGCTCAAATTATGCATGGTGCACCATATGATATATTTTTATCTGCAAATAGCAGTTATCCAAAAGAGTTATTTAAAAATGGGATAGGGGAGAGTGAACCAAAAGTATATGCAAAAGGGGTTTTGGCTCTATTTACTGCCAAAGGCTTGGATATATCTAAGGGCTTAAATGCCCTACAAAGCCCAAAAATATCTAAAATAGCCATAGCAAATGCAAAGACAGCACCTTATGGAGAGGCGGCTAAAGAGGCGCTAGAGAGTGCTAAGTTATATAGTAAATTAAAGAGTAAATTTATCTATGGAGAGTCGATAGGGCAAACGCTAATATTTACACTAAAAGCAGCAGATGTGGGTATTGTAGCTAAATCTCTACTCTACTCAAAAGAGATGTCAAAATATAAAGAGGGTAGGGATTTTGTAGAGGTTGATAACTCTTTTTATAAACCAATAGAGCAGTCGGCTCTTTTAGTTGGCAAAAGTGTAGAGGCAAAAGAGTTTTATAATTTTCTATTTTCTAAAGAGGCAAAAGATATATTTAAGCGTTATGGCTATATAGTATCAGAATGAAAAGCCTGTTAGATTTAGATTTTACACCATTTTTAATATCATTTAAATTAGCACTCATCACAACTATTATACTCTTTTTTGTTGCGCTTCCAATTGCTTGGTGGCTTAGTCAAACCAAAAGCAGAGTAAAACCATTTATAGAGGCTATAAGCTCTATGCCAATTGTTTTACCACCATCTGTTTTGGGCTTTTATCTGTTAGTTGCTTTCTCTAAAAATTCACCTATTGGAGAGTTTTTAAGCCATTTTAACATAGAGCTTCTTTTTAGCTTTAGTGGGCTTGTAGTAGCTAGTGTTATCTACTCTTTTCCTTTTATGCTACAACCCTTGCAAAGTGGTTTTGAGAGTTTAAACAAGGGTATGATAGAGCAGAGCTTTTTGGCAAATAAAGGGGTGATAACAACTCTCTTTAGAGTTGCCTTGCCAAATATTAAACCAGCTCTTATTACTGCATTGATTATAACTTTTGCCCACACTATTGGAGAGTTTGGCGTTGTTTTAATGGTTGGAGGCTCTATTCCAGAGCAGACAAAAGTTGCTAGTGTAGCAATTTATGAGATGGTAGAGATAATGGATTATAAAGCTGCTCACATATATAGTGCTATTATGTTGCTAATTAGTTTTAGTGTTTTACTTCTTGTTTATATATTAAATCGTAAATTTAAGTTAAAGGCTCTTTGAGTGCTAAAGTTAGATATAAAAAATCAAATTATAGATATTAAATTAGATATAAAAAAAGGGGAGATTGTAGCTATATCTGGAGATAGTGGAGCAGGAAAAACAACACTTTTAAGAGTAATATCTGGATTAGAAGATGCAAAAGGTAATATTGAAGCAGATGGAGAGTTTTGGCTAAAGAACAGTCGTTCATTACATCCTAGGAGACGCTCTGTGGGCTTTGCTATGCAAAATTTTGCACTATTTGAAAATATGACTATTTTAGATAATTTACTATATGTAGAAAATAATTTAGAGTTAGCAAACAGGTTACTTGAGAGTGTAGATTTAATTGAGTTTAAAGATAGATACCCAAAACAGCTTAGTGGTGGGCAGCAGCAAAGAGTGGCTTTATGTAGAGCAGTAGTTAAAAGACCAAAAATTTTACTACTTGATGAGCCACTTTCGGCTTTGCATTCAAAAATGAGATTAAAATTACAAAAAGAGATATTAAAACTACACAAAGAGTTTAATTTAACTACTATTTTTGTCAGCCACAATATTACAGAAATCTATAATATGGCAAATAGAGTTGTAGAGTTAAAGAGGGGCAGGGTAGTAGGGGATAAATTGATTGAAAAAGAGATATATGAACAACCGTTTATATATGCAGAGATAGTTGAAAAAATGGAGAGCTATGGTAAATATTATATAATATTAAAAATTTCAGATAGGCTTGTGAAAAATAGTGTTGAAAAAGATAGATTTACACGCTATAATATAGGAGATTTTATAAAAGTAGAGGTAAAAGTATGATAAAAGTTTATGGTATAAAGACATGTGGAAGCGTAAGAAAAGCTTTAAAATTTTTTAAAGATAATAATATAGAAGTTGAATTTATAGATTTTAAAAAAGAGGCACCAAGTTGCCAAAAGATAGATTTTTGGATAGAAAAAGTTGGTATAGATAAGCTATTTAACAATCGTGGAACAAAGTATAGAGTGCTGAAGTTAAAAGAGTTAAATTTAGATGATAGTGGTAAAAGAGAGTGGTTATGTAAAGAGCCAATGTTAATAAAACGACCTGTTGTAGAGTTGGAAAATGGTGATGTTATTGTGGCTTT
>JALSPE010000019.1 GCA_026986085.1 Campylobacteraceae bacterium
TTTTTTAAAGAAAAAGCAGCATCTTGAAATGGTTTAACCATTGCACCTTTTGCAAAGAAGCCTAAATCTCCACCATTCTTACCTGATGGTCCTGTAGATTTACTCTTTGCAAGTTCTATAAACTTTTTCTTTAACTCATCACCCTTTAGAGAACTTAACTCTTTTATAATATCTTGAGCCTCTTTTTCACTCTTTACTAATATATGTCTAGCGTGAACTCTCTCTGGCTGAGTAAACTCTTTTTTATTATCTTGATAATATTTATTTGCTTCAGAATCACTAATTAGTGTTCTTTTATACTTTTTATCCATCCAAGTTCTAACAGCTAAATCTTTTTTAAAATTCTCTAAAGCTTTCTTATAATTTGCATCTTTTTCAACTCCAGATTTCTTAGCAATATCAACTAAAAGCTCTCTCTCGATTAATTTATTTAAAAGAGCCTTTTGTTGCTCTTTGTTTAACTTGTCAAAATCCCCACCTTGTGGTTTAATAAGGGCATTTACATCCTCTTTGCTAATTGCTTTTCCATCTACTGTAGCTAATATATCACCTGCATTTATAGTAGAAACTAATAATATAGATGAGAAAAGCGTATTTTTTAATAGACTCATTATCTTACTCCTTTTAAACATTTTTTATAAACTTTAATGATAGTATACTCTTGAAAAATGAAATAATTGTTTAATATGGATGAAAATGAAAAAAAAAGTTACAAAATTACCAAAAGTTGCAAATAAAGAAGAGATAGCCAAGATAAAAGAGCTATTTTTAAAACACTATCCAGACTCTGTTACTGAGTTAAACTATAATAATCTATATGAATTAATAGTTTCAGTTATGCTCTCTGCTCAATGCACAGATAAAAGAGTAAATATAATAACTCCAGCTCTGTTTGAGAAATATCCATCAACAAAAGAGTTAGCAAAAGCTAATTTAGATGAAGTAAAAGAGTTAATTAAAAGCTGCTCTTTCTTTAATAATAAGGCAAAAAATTTAATAAAGATGGCTCAAGCAGTAGAGAAGGATTATAGTGGAGAGATACCACTAGAGCAAAAAGAGTTGGTAAAATTAGCAGGTGTAGGACAAAAGACAGCGAATGTGGTATTAATAGAATATACGGGTGCAAATTTAATGGCAGTAGATACTCATGTTTATAGAGTAGCTCATCGTCTAGGTTTAAGCAGGGCAAAAAATGTAAAAGATACCGAAGCAGATTTAGTTAAAAAGTTTAAAGATAATTTGCACCTACTGCATCAAGCTATGGTTCTATTTGGCAGATATAGATGCAAGGCGATAAATCCAGAGTGCGATGATTGCTTTTTAAAAGATTACTGCAAAAGTAAAGATGGCTTTAAGGCTGGTTGAGAACACTTTTTACTATCTCTTCTACAGCCATATAGGTTTTCTCTATAGACTCTATCTCTACATATTCATCTTTAGAGTGTGGGTAGTAGATATTTGGTCCAATAGAGGCAAATTTGCAATTTGGTAATTTTTGAGATAATACTCCACACTCCAATCCTGCGTGTATTGCTTTGGTATCACACTTTTTAAATACTTTTTTTAGACTCTTTTCTACTATTTTTGTAAACTCATTTATATCTGGTCTCCAAGCTGGGTATTCATCTTCTATTTTTACTTTAAAGTTATAACTTTTTAATATATTAATACTCTCTTTAACTATATCTTTTAATCTATCTTCACTCATGGCTCTAGCAGTTGCTATAAACTCTATTGTCCTATTTATGCTCTCAATTGTTGCCAAGTTTATACTAATATCTGGAATATTAAACTCATGATTTTCTAAAATTACACCATGAGGAAAGCTTTCAATTAGTTCAATTATATCTCTACTATCTTTAAAAACATTAAATCTACCATCTAGTTTTTCTACCTCTATATTATCTACATCATATAATTTGCTCTTTGTTGCTAATATACAATAGCAATTTGCAGGAATAGAGTTTCGTCGCTCTCCACCTTTAATAGTTGATAAATACTCAATGTTGTTATCTGTTAAAAAGTTAGATAAAATCTTAATAGCAGATGGTATATCCTTATTTATATCTACGCCAGAGTGCCCACCTTTTTGCTCTGCAACTGACACTTTGTAAAAGTTATAACTATTATCTATATTAATTAAATCCCCACTAAATGATGCAACAATATCTGCACCACCTGCGCAACCTACATATACACTAGCCTCCTCTTCGCTATCTAGGTTTAACATATATGGACTAGATATATTTAAATTTAAATTTTTTGCTCCAATTAACCCAACCTCTTCATCGTTTGTAAATAGAAACTCTGCCTCTACACCTTGGCTCATCAACTCTATCATCATAGCAATTGCCACACCATTATCTGCACCAAGAGATGAGTTTTTGGCTCTAATTGTGTTATCTTCAATAATTAACTCTATATCTGGTGCATCCCCTACGCAAACCATATCATAATGTGCTTGAAGAGCAATTTTTGGATTACCCTTTTTGGCTAATATATTTCCATAACTATCAACATCTACACTATAATTTAACTTTTTTGCCAAAGTTATTAAATACTCCTTCATAATATCGCTCTTGTAAGAGCATCTGCCAATTTTTGTTATATCTATAAATCTTTTTACTACATTTTTCATCAATACTCCGAAATTTTTTTACTATTATTACACATTTTTAGTTATAATATAGAAAAATTATGAGGAGCCCATATGAGTTACTATAAAATATTTGGTTTACTATTTATGATATACTCTCTATCAATGATAATAGGAGGCTCTTTTTAATGGCAAAAGCAAAAAAGATGAAACTCCCTTCTATTAAGAAAAAAGCTAAAAAAGCAATTATATTATATATTTTTCTAATGCCAATGTTTGCATCTACAATTGCATCTCTATTTGCTAGTGATTATATAAGATTTATTGCAAAATTAATAGGTTTTGGTATGCTCTTTGCTACGGCAAAACTTATAGATAGAGGTTTAGAGAGTGAATTTAACTATAATGAGGCAACTTTAGCTCAAGCTCCTAAAATAAAGTATAAATTAATTGGCTCTATACTTTTGACTATCTCTCTTCTATATATAGGGCTCTTTGTTACTAACTTAAATATATTAAATACTCTTTTTAGCTCAATATTAGGTGGAGTTGGTGCATATATATATTATGGTAAAGACCCAAGTGTAGATAAACTGCCAAAAGAGGGTGGAGTAAATTACCAAAAACTACTAAAGAGTTTAAGTGAAGCTAGAGAGAAATTAAAGAGCATAGATAAAGATAAAGAGAAAATAGATAATATTGAGCTAAAGAGTGCAATAGATAAAGCAACCAAAAGGGCTCATCAAATACTTAATACAATAGAGCAAGATCCAAAAGATATAAATATTGTAAGAAAGTTTATGGTTGTCTATCTTGATGGTGTAAAAGATGTTATATCTCAATATACAAATATAGATAAAGAGGTTCTTGATAACAGCTATCGAGATAGGTTAATAGAGCTTTTAGAAGATGCATCTGTGCGTTTTGAAAAAGAGCTTGAGAGAATTAAATCTAATGAACTATTTGATTTAGATGTTCAAATAGATGCCCTAAAAAAACAATTAAATTACTAAGGAGATTAAAAGATGGAAACAAAAGTAAAAGAGTTAGTAGAGACAGCAGTAGAGCAACAAAGTAAGAGTGTTCCAGAAGTGATACCAGAAGAGGAAAATAAACTTCAAGAAGCCCTAAAAGAGATTGATGTTACAGATAGAAACTCTGTAATATACTTTGGCTCAAAAGCTCAAGAGAAACTTGATGATATATCTAATAGAATGCTAGAGGGTGTTAAAAATAAAGATACAGGTAAGAGTGGAGAGTTGTTAAATAATATGGTATCAACTCTTAAAGGTTTTGATATGGATGAGTTTAATCCAAATGCAAAACAGGCATGGTGGCAAAAAATATTAGGATTTACAAAGCCAATTAATAAATTTATACAAAAATATGATGAAGTTAAAGAGCAAATTGATTCAATAAGTGATAATCTAGAGAAGCATAAAGCTAAGCTTCAAACTGATATTGTATCTCTAGATAAACTATATGATGCAAACTTAGACTATTTTAGACAACTAGAGCTCTATATTAAAGCTGGAGAGATAAAGTTACAAGAGTTAGAAGAGAAGATAATTCCAGAGTATGAAGAGAAAGCTAAAGATGGTGAAATGTTAGCCGTTCAAGAGTTAAAAGATATTAGAGGCTTCAGAGATGATTTAGAAAGAAGAGTTCACGACCTTAAACTCTCTCGTCAAGTTGCTATGCAAGCACTTCCTAGTATTAGATTAATTCAAGAGAATGATAAATCTCTAATTAATAAAATTGGCTCAACTCTTGTTAATACAATTCCTCTATGGAGAAACCAATTAGCTCAAACTGTAACTATATTTAGAAGCCATGATGCAGCAAATGCAATTAAAAATGCAAATGACTTAACAAATGATTTACTAGAGCAGAGTGCAGAAGGCTTAAGAGAAGCTAATAAAGAGGTGAGAACACAAATGGAGAGAGGTGTATTTGATATAGAGAGTATCAAAAAAGCAAATGAAACACTCATTGCTACACTAAATGACTCTATAAAAATTGCACAACAAGGAAAAGAGGCTAGAGCTAAAGCAGAAGTAGAGTTAGAGCAAACAGAAAAAGCACTAAAAGAGGCTCTAATAGCTACAAAAGCCAAACAAGAAGCATTAGACAAAGGCGAAAAACCTCAATTGGAGAGTAGATAGTTTTATGGGTTTAAAGGGTTGGCTATTTGGTGATTTTATTGAGTATCTTGAGTGGAGAAATAATGATAAAAGTGAGCTTTTTTATAAGTTTCCACTAAAGGGTAAAGAGATAATATATAATGCCAAACTAAAAGTTCACGAAGGAGAGATAGCAATTTTCTCTATAGATAGAAAAGTTTTCGATACTCTAACTTATGGAGAACATATATTAAATGCTACAACTT